>NZ_JBEOWK010000027.1:0-127800 GCF_040295985.1 Streptosporangium sp. NPDC002524
CAAGCGGCTGGTGGTCGGCGGGCTGGAGAAGGTCTTCGAGATCAACCGCAACTTCCGCAACGAGACCCCCGGGGCCTCTCCCCGATGACGGTGACGGCGCCCATCCCGGCAACCGGGTCCGCGCCCAGGCCGGTGCCCACGTCGGTGCCGTGGCCGCCCACGTCGGTGCCGTGGCCGGTGCCCAGGCCGGTGTCCAGGTCAGTGCTGTGGCCGGTGTCCAGGTCGGTGCTGTGGCCGGTGCCGAGGTCCAGGTCCACGTCGAGGTCCGGGGCCAGTCCGAGGGCCTGCAGGAGGGTGCGGAACTTCGCGGAGGTCTCGGCCAGCTCCTCCTCGGGGACCGAGCCCGTGACGATCCCGCCACCGGCGAACAGCCGGACGCCGCCGCCGGTCACCTCCGCGCAGCGGATCGCCACCGCCCACTCGCCGTCCCCCGAGGCGTCGCACCAGCCGACCATGCCGGTGTAGAAGCCCCGGTCGAAGGGTTCGATGCCGGCGATCGCGGCGCGCGCCGCGGCGGTGGGCGTCCCGCAGACCGCGGGGGTGGGGTGCAGGGCGACCGCCAGGTCGAGCGCGGTGGTGCGCGGGTCGGCGAGCCTCCCGGTGATCCTGCTGGACAGGTGCCACATGGTGGAGGTGCAGATCAGCGACGGCTCGGCCGGGACGCTCAGCGTCCGGCAGTGCGGGGCGAGCGCGGCGGCCACGGCCTCGACCACGACCGCGTGCTCGTGCTGCTCCTTGGCCGAGCAGAGCAGCGCCGCCGCGCGGCGGCGGTCCTCGGCGCGGTCGGCGCTGCGCGCGGCGGAGCCGGCCAGCGGGTTGGCGACGACGGCGGGCCCGTCCCTGGAGACCAGCAGCTCGGGGCTGGCGCCCACCAGGGTCCGCCCGCCGGGCAGGTCGACGGCGAAGACGTGGCCGTGCGGGTCGCGGACCGCCAGGCGCCGGACCATCGCGGCGACGTCGACCGGCTCCGGCCTCGTCAGCTCCAGCGACCTGGCCAGCACCACCTTCTCCACCGCGCCGGTGCCGAGCAGCTCCAGCACGCGTCGTACGCTCTCCAGGTGCTCCGCGGGGGTGGGGACGGGGGTGATCCGCCATGGTCGGGCGCCCTGGCGGGGAGGGGGTTCGCCGGGGACGAAGGGGTCGGCCCAGCGGGCCCGTACCGGGGTGATCAGCCGGGCCGAGGCGGGGTCGTCGAACGGGATCGCGCCGAGAACCAGGTCGTGGTGCTCGCGTACGCGTTCGGCCAGCTCCCGCATGGTCCAGGCGGGCGCCACCACGTCGGCGACGCCTCCGGCGAGAAGGGTGTGCCGGGGAGAGGAGAAGATCGATGAGGAGCCCGGCCGGTACTCGCCGAGAAGTTCGGTGGCGCTGACCGCCTCGTATGCGATTGTCAAGGCTGACCTTTCGGGGGAGCTCAGGCCCTGAGCGTGGCGCCGCCGTCCACGTACAGGTCTTGCATGGTGATGTGCCGGGCGCGGTCCGAGGCCAGGAAGATCACGGCCTCGGCGACGTCCTCGGGGTCGGCCAGCCGGCCCAGCGGGATGCCCACGCGATAGGAGGAGGGGTCTCCTTCGAGCACCGCGCGGGGGTCGAACCCCGCCTGCATGGCGGTGTCGGTCGATCCGGGCGAGACCACGTTGCAGCGGATGCCGTGGCGGGCGAGCTCCAGCCCGGCGCACCGGGTGAACATCACCGCGGCGGCCTTGGACGCCGCGTACGCCGCCATGCCGACGCGCGGCACGCCCGCGGCGTTGGACGCCACGGTCACGATCGTCCCGCCGCCGCGGGGGATCATGCGGCGGGCGACGGCCCGGACGGCGTGGAAGACCCCGCCCGCGTTCACCGCGAACACCCGGGCCCAGTCGTCGGCGCCAATCTCGGTCACCGCGCCGGTGCGCAGCACGCCCGCGACGTTGACCAGGATCCCGATCGGTCCCAGCTCGTCCTCGACCTTCCCGACGACCGCGTCCACCTGCCCGGGGTCGGCGACGTCGGCCCGGTGGCGGGCCACCGGCCCTTCGCGGCCGTCCCAGGGCCCGTCTCGTACGTCGACTCCGGCCACGACCGCCCCGGCACGGGCGAGGGCTACCGCGACGGCGGCCCCGATGCCCCCGGCGGCGCCCGTGACGAGGGCCACCGTCCCGGGAAGCCCGGGATGGTCCTGCCTATCGATCACGCTCACCTCACTGATAAGTTAGGTTAGCCTTGCCTCATTTACCCTGATTGTCGAGAGTGCGGCGGTTGAGAGTCAAAGTTGATCTGCTTCCTGATGATTGGTCATCTTGACATTGGCGTCAATGGGGTAGATTTTAGGTTAGGCTTCCCTAATAAGACACTCCGCCCCAGTGGTCTCTCCGGCCACTCGTACAACGTCGTGACCAGGCACTTCGCTGAGGTGCACGCAGTTATGCCATTTTCGTCTGCCTTTTTCTCGTGCCCGGACGGGCTCCTCGCGTCCGGCGGGAAAACGGCGGCCGCCGCCCCCGGGCGCGCCGGTGGGAGACCCCGCACCGCCCGTGCGGGCGGCCGGCGCCGGGTTCGCCGTCCGACACGATCACGCTGGAGGTATCCGATGACCAACCCCTTCGACGACGAGAGCGCGTCCTTCGTGGTGCTCGCGAACGCCGAGGGCCAGCACTCGCTGTGGCCCGCGTTCGCCGACGTCCCCCCGGGTTGGGAGATCGTCCACGGTGAGGACTCCCGCGCCGGCTGCCTGGCCTACGTCGAGGGCTCCTGGACCGACATGCGTCCCAGGAGCCTCGTCGCCGAGATGGGCGGCTGATTCCCACAGGACCTTCGAGGGCCGGTACGGGAACCGTCGCCCCGGTTTTCCGTACCCGGACCCTCGGGGAGGGGCGCTCCGGCGCTCCTGCCGGTCCCTCCGGGGGGCACTCCCCGCGAGGGCCGGAACGCGGCGAAGGGCGCCACCGCGGACCGGGAGGTTACGCGGTGGCGCCCTTCGTGATGCCGGGACGGGGGCCTGGCCTGGCTGGGTCAGCTGGCCCAGTCGAGCAGCGGGCGGGTGTTGCTGGGGTGGCGGAGCTTGGAGAGCGACTCCTTCTCCAGCTGGCGGATGCGCTCGCGCGTCAGGCCGAGATACTTGCCGATCTCGTCGAGGGTGTGGGGCTTGCCGTCGACGAGGCCGAAGCGCAGGGCCATGATCTTGGCCTCCCTGGGGGAGAGGTTGCCGAGCACGCCGCGCAGCTGCTCGCCCAGCAGCTGGCGGTCGACGACCTCCGAGGCCTCGGGCGAGTCGACGTCCTCGATGAGGTCGCCGATGGTGGTCTCGCCGTCCTCGCCGATGGTGGCGTTGAGGCTGATCGGCTGGCGGCTGGTGCGCAGCAGCTCCTCGATCTGGTCGGGGGTCTTGTCGAGCTCGGCGCCCAGCTCCTCCGGCGTGGGCTCGCGGCCCAGACGCTGGTGCATGTCACGCTCGACGCGCGACAGCTTGGAGAGCATCTCCAGCACGTGCACCGGCAGCCTGATGGTGCGGGCCGAGTCGGCGAAGCCGCGCTGGATGGCCTGGCGGATCCACCACATGGCGTAGGTGGAGAACTTGTAGCCCTTGGTGTAGTCGAACTTCTCCACCGCGCGGATCAGGCCCAGGTTGCCCTCCTGGACCACGTCGAGCAGGGCCATGCCCCGGTCGGTGTACTTCTTCGCCACGGAGACGACCAGGCGGAGGTTGGCCTCCAGCATGTGGTCCTTGGCCCGGCGGCCGTCCTCGGCGATCCACTCCAGGTCGTCGCGCGCGACCGCGGACAGGCCCGGCTCGGCCTCCAGCTTGGACTCGGCGTACAGGCCGGCCTCGATGCGCTTGGCCAGCTCGACCTCCTGCGCGGCGGTGAGCAGGGTGCGGCGGCCGATCGACTTCAGGTAGGTGTGCACCGAGTCGCCCATGACGGAGGACTGGTCGTCGAGGTCGAGGGTCGGCTCGGCCTCCACCTCGGCCACCTCGGCCTCCTCCGGCGGGTTCCACTCGTCGTCGAGCTCCGCCGCGACGGCCTTGGCGTCCTTGACGTCCTTGACGTCCTTGACGTCCTTGGTGGTCGTGGCGCTCGTGGTCTTCTTCGCGGCCCTGGCGGTCTTGAGACCGCCCGCGGGCTCGGCGCCGGCCGGGGCGTCGGCCGCGGTCTCGGTCCTCGCCGTGCCCTTGCGGGCGGGCGCGGTCTTGGTGGTCTTGCGCGCCGGGGTCTTGGCGGCGGTCTTACGGGTGCTCTTGGCGCCGGACAGCGCGGGCTCGTTCTCCGCCGCCAGGCTGACGCCCGCCTCGGTGAGCTCCCGCAGGATCGACCTGCCCTCGGTGGGGCTGATCCCCGCCTCGGCGAAGGCGTGGCGCAGCTCCGCGAGGGAAAGGTGGCCCTGGACTCGCCCTCGGTCAAGGAGCTGGTCGAGGGTCGTCGGGGCCTCAGATGAGGTCGCCACGGCGGTTGGGGGCATGAGGACACCTCCTCCATCACGGAGTCTTCGGAATTTACGGTCTGCTGGTCTTGGGGTGGGGCGGTCTGGGGGCCGCTCAGCGCACCAGTACCAATAACCCCAGTCAAGAACTTTCTGTTCCCGACCCGGCCCGGAAAATATGAGGGGCGGACCGCCTTCCCGGCGATCCACCCGCGTCCGAGCGCCGGAAAAAGCCTATTCGATCACTTCTGCGGGACCCTCTGGAGCCGGGTCGGAGGACCCTTCGAGCAGGGGGCCGTCGACCATGGGCATCGGGAAGGGCTCGGCCTCCTCCAGACGGTTCTCGTTCCAGTAGCCGATGACCTTCTCGGGGTCGGGGTTGACCTCCCTGGACACCACGTAGTCCTCCGCGGGAGGGGTGGACGCGGTCGGGGAGGGCTCGTGCGAGGGCGGACCGGGCTCGTTCGGGGCGATCGGCACCGGCTCGGCCGCCGGTTTCTCCGACCTCCCGATCCCGCCCGACGCGGCGGCCGCCGTGACGGATATGCCGCCGGCGAGGACCAGGCTCACGATTCCGGCCGAGACCCATGTCTTCCGGGTGACGTTCATCGGGCTTGTCCTTCCTGCTTCGGCTCTCTGTTGGACGTGTCTCGGCACCTTCACGGTTCCCGATCACGACCATAACGGAGAGTTTCAAGATCTGGCTTGCCATTGGCCAAAAGCGGTATTTCGGGCACAACGACCAGCTCGGCGGGGGCCGCGTAGGCGGGCAGCCGCTCCTTGGCGAAGGCGCGCACCTCGGCCAGGGACGGCGGAGACGGCGAGACGACGACGGCCACCACCCGCTCGCCCCACTCGGGGTCGGGACGGCCGACCACGACGGCGTCGGCGATCGCGGGATGCTCGGCCAGCACGGCGGCCACCGCCGCGGCGACGACCTTCTCGCCCCCGGTGTTGATAACGTCGTCGGCCCGCCCCAGCACGCGCAGCCGCCCGCCCTCCAGGACGCCCAGGTCGGAGGTGAGGAACCAGCCGCCGTCGCGGACGGCCTCGGTGAGGTCGGGGCGCAGCCGGTAGCCGGAGAACAGCACGGGCCCGTCCAGGCGGATCCGGCCGTCGTCGCCGACGCCGACCCCCACCCCGTCGAGGGGCTCGCCGTCGTAGACGCACCCGCCGCAGGTCTCGCTCATGCCGTACGTGGTGACCACCCGGGCCCCGGCCGCGCGGGCCTCGGCGAGCAGGCCGGGGGGAGCGGCGGCACCACCGAGCAGGATCGTCTTGAACACCGATAAATCCGTCTGGCCCGCCTGGAGCAGGCGGCGCAGCTGGGTCGGCACCAGCGAGACGTGGTCCGCGCCGCTGGAGAGCACGGCCTCGGGGGAGAACCCGTCGTGCACGATCGGCTCGGTCCCGCCCAGCAGCGACCTCACCAGGACCTGCAGGCCCGACACGTGCGAGGGGGGCAGGCAGCACAGCCAGCGCTCGCCGGGCCCGGCGCCCAGGCGCCGCAGCGAGGCCGACGCGGAGGCGAGCAAAGCCTCGGCGGACAGCTGCGCGCCCTTGGGGACACCGGTCGAGCCGCTGGTGGCGATGACCACCGCGACCTCGGCGGGCACGCCGACACCGCCCTCGCGGGGGACCCCGTCGACGTGGGTCGGGCGCAGCGCGTCGAGCGCCGCCCGCAGCGCGGGAGCGGGCAGGGAGGGGGAGAGGGGCAGCACGGCGGGACCGCTGCCGTCGAGTGCCGCGCCGACGGCCCGGAACAGCTCCGGGCCCGGCGCCGAAACCACGGCGTGCAATTCCCTTTGCACGGAAAGCCACTCCTCATGCACAGGAATGGTCATCACAGTCGTAAGGTTAGTGCCGAAAGCCGGACAACTGCCGGGGTGGTCCCGGTAAAGCGGAGAGGGTGAAGCCAACGTGGGCACGGAGCGGGTCGACCCGGGCGTGGAGGAGCAGGTGGTGACGGAGACGGCCTCCGAGCGCGACGGCGCGGTCGACTGGAAGAGGTCCGGGCAGTACGAGGACATCATCTACGAGACCGGCGAGGGCATCGCCAAGATCACGATCAACCGCCCCGAGCGGCACAACGCGTTCCGCCCGACCACGCTCTTCGAGCTCAGGGACGCCTTCAACGCCGCCCAGGAGGACGCCGAGGTCGGCGTGATCATCTTCACCGGCGCGGGCGACCGGGCCTTCTGCTCCGGGGGCGACCAGAAGATCCGCGGCGACGACGGCTACGTCGACAAGTCCACCCCGCACGTCGGCCGCCTCAACGTGCTCGACCTCCAGGTCCAGATCCGCCGCTGTCCCAAGCCGGTCATCGCGATGATCGCCGGTTACGCCATCGGCGGCGGCCACGTGCTGCACGTGTGCTGCGACCTGTCCATCGCCGCCGACAACGCGGTCTTCGGCCAGACCGGCCCCAAGGTCGGCTCCTTCGACGGCGGCTACGGCTCCTGGCTGCTGGCCGAGACCGTCGGCCTGAAGCGGGCCCGCGAAATCTGGTACCTCTGCCGCCAGTACGACGCGCAGAAGGCCCTCGACTGGGGCCTGGTCAACGCGGTCGTGCCGCTCGCCGATCTTGAGACCGAAACGGTCAAATGGGCCAGGGAGATGCTGGACAAGTCGCCGCTGGCCCTGCGCATGCTCAAGGGCGCGCTGAACGCGGTGACCGACGGCGCCGCGGGGATGCAGCAGTTCGCCGGTGACGCCACCCTGCTCTACTACATGAGCGAGGAGGCGCAGGAGGGCCGCAACGCGTTCAAGGAGAAGCGCGCCCCCGACTTCGGCAGGTTCCCGCGCCGCCCCTAGGGGCGGTCCAGAGGCATCGGCCCATGACAGGCCGCCGTTCCCAGGAGCGTCCCAGGAGCGGCGGGAAGACAGGTCGCCGTCCTCGGGGACGGCCGAAGGCAGGTCGTCGTTCCCGGGAGCGGCGAGGACGGATCGCCGCCCCCAGGGGCGGCCCGAGACAGGTTCCGGCGCGGCGGCGGGCGGTGCGGGCGCGTTCCCCGGCCGCTCCCCGGGGCGGCGGGGACCCGGACGGATTCGGTCCCGGCGCGCGCCGTCCCGCGTAGGCGAGGTCGCTTCCGCGCGCCTCGAGACGGACTCACCCCCGGGTGCTGAGATAAGGAGGCGGTGCGGTGAATCCCGCGACCGCGCTCGCGACGGTGCTGGTCGACGAGCTGGCCCGCTGCGGTCTCACGGACGTGGTGCTCGCACCCGGTTCGCGCTCGGCGCCGCTCGCCCTGGCCGTGCACGCCGACAGCCGCATCCGCCTGCACGTGCGGGTGGACGAGCGCTCGGCCTCCTACCTGGCGGTGGGCCTGGCCCGCCGCAGCGAGCGTCCGGTCGTCCTGATCTGCACCTCCGGCACCGCGGCGGCCAACTTCCACCCGGCCGTCGTCGAGGCGCACGAGTCGGGGGTGCCGCTGCTGGTGCTCACCGCCGACCGCCCGCCCGAGCTGCGCGACACCGGCGCCAGCCAGACCGTCGACCAGGTCAAGCTGTACGGCACGTCCGTCCGCTGGTTCAGCGAGGTCGGCGTGCCCGAGGACCGCCCCGGCCAGGTCGCCTACTGGCGCTCGACGGCCTGCCGCGCCTACCAGCGCGCGATGGGCCCGTACGACCCCGGCCCCGTCCACCTCAACGTGGCCTTCCGCGAGCCGCTGATCCCGGACGGCGACCCGTCCTGGTGCGAGTCCCTGGAGGGCGACGCCGGGGGCCCGTGGGTCCGCGCCAGGGTGTCCTCCCCGCCGGTGGCGCTGCACCTGCCGCCGACCAGGCGGGGCGTGCTGGTCGTCGGCGACGGCGCGACCAACACGCGCAGATACGTGGCGGCGGCGGGCATGGCCGGGTGGCCGGTCCTGTCGGAGCCCAACGGCGGCGCCCGCTACGGCGACCACGCGATGTCGGCCTACCACTTCCTGCTGGGCACCCCGGAGTTCGCCGACCGGCACCGCCCCGACGTCGTGGTCACCCTGGGCCGCCCCGGCCTGTCCCGGCCGCTGCTCAACTGGCTGAGGCACGCGGGCGAGCACATCGTGGTCGCCCCCGACCTGACCCGCTGGCCCGACCCGACCCGCTCGGCCACCCAGGTGGCCCAGGTGGTGGAGATCCCGGTCGCCGCGGGCGACGACGCGTGGCTGCACTCCTGGCGCCGCGCGGAGACGGCGGCGAGGAACGCGATCGACGAGGTGCTCGACGCGGAGGGGCTCAGCGAGCCGCGCCTGGCCCGCGACCTGGCGGAGGCGCTGCCCAACGGGTCGCTGCTGTTCTCCGGCTCCTCCATGCCGATCCGCGACCTCGACCAGGCGATGCGTCCCCGGCGGGGTCTGCGGATCATGGCCAACCGGGGGGCGGCGGGGATAGACGGGGTGGTGTCGTCCGCGATGGGCGCCGCCCTCGCCCACAACGGCCCCTCCTACGCCCTGATGGGCGACCTGACCTTCCTGCACGACCAGAACGGGTTGCTCCTCGGCTCCCGCGAGCCGCGCCCCGACCTGTGCCTGGTCGTGGTGAACAACGACGGCGGCGGGATCTTCTCGCTGCTTCCCCAGGCCGCGCTGCGCGACCCCTTCGAGCGGGTCTTCGGCACCTCGCACGGGGTGGACCTGGGCTACGTGGCCGCCGCCACCGGCACTCCGTACACCTTCGTGGACGAGCCGGGGCAGCTGGTCAAGGCGTTGCGCGGCGACGGGCTGCGCGTCGTCGAGGTGCGCACCGACCGGGAGTCCAACGCGAGGCTGCACGCGGTGATGCGCGACGCCGCCCACGCCGCCGTCCGCGCGGTCACGTGACGTCGCGGCGGAGTGTCAGCGCGCGGGCGGCGAGCACGGCCGCCGCGACGTAGCCCGCGAACAGCAGTCCTCCGGCCCAGACGGGCAGCAGCTCGCCGCCCAGGGGCATGCCGCTCAGCGCGCGGGCCGCCCCGGTCGGCAGCCACCTGCCCAGGTCGGGCAGGAAGCTCACGAGCAGGTAGTCGGCGTACATGAACCAGGCCAGGGCCACCGCCACCGCCGCGACCTGGTTGCGGATCAGGGCGCCCAGGCCCACCCCGAGCAGGGCGTACAGGGCGACCGCGAGCGCCGAGCCGAGCAGGACCGCGGGCACCCGGGGGGTCCAGGCCGGGTACCCGGCCAGGCCGAGCATGACCAGGCCCGCCACCAGCGTGACCAGCGCCGAGGCCGCGGCGATCAGCAGGCCGACGATCCCGTACGCGGCCAGCTTCGCCCTCACCACCCGGTCCCTCCTGGGGGTGACCAGGAACTGCCAGGTGATCGTCTGGTGCCGGTTCTCCCCGGCCATGCCGAGCACGCCGAGCACCAGGGTGAAGACGTAGGCCTGCTGGGTCATGCTGTAGACGTTCTCGATCCGCGCGTCGAGCGGCATCCCGCCGCCCTGTCCCATCAGGAGGACCATCAGCCCCGCCCAGGCCACGCACAGCGGGGGCGCGAGGGCGGCCAGGACCCAGGTGGTACGGCTCGCGCGCGCCTTGAGCAGCTCGGCGCGGATCAGGCCGGTCACGCGGTCACCTCCATGTAGAGCTCCTCCAGGTCGGTCTCCGGGCTGAGCGGTCCCTGCCAGGCGAGGCGCCCCGCCCGTACGACGATCGCGTGGTCGGCGATCTGCTGGATCTCGGCGAGCACGTGCGTGGAGACCAGGACCGTGCGCCCCTGGTGGGTGTAGGCCCGCAGGAAGCCCCGCAGCCAGCGCATGCCCTCCGGGTCCAGGCCGTTGGCGGGCTCGTCGAGGACGAGGATCTCCGGGTCCCCCAGCAGGGCGGAGGCCAGGGCGAGCCGCTGGCGCATGCCCAGGGAGAAGCCGCCCACCCTGCGGCCGGCCGAGGCGGTGAGGTCGACCTGTTCCAGCACGTGCTCCACGCGCTCGGGATCCAGCCCGGCGGCGAGGCGGAGCGCCTCCAGGTGGGTGCGGGCGCTCAGGCCCGGGTGGAAGGCCGTGGCCTCCAGTACCGCGCCGACCGTGGAGACCGGGTGCTCCAGGTCGCGGTAGGGGCCGCCGCCGACGGTCGCGGTGCCCTCGGTGGGCGTGACCAGGCCGAGGATCATGCGCAGGGTGGTGGTCTTGCCCGCCCCGTTGGGGCCGATGAAGGCCGTGAGTGTTCCCCGTTCCACCGTGAACGACAGGTCGTCGACGGCTCGTACCCCGCCGAACGACTTGCCGAGGTGGGTGACGCTGATTGCTGACATGCCTCGACGATGGCTCCCGGGCGGGTGGGGAAGCACGGTCCCGGGGGTGGAACCCGCGACGTCCACCCGGGGGGAGGGCGTGGCGGCCGGGGTGGAGACGATCTCCACCCCGGGGCCCATGGCCCGCCGCCGGGGGCACGGATAACTTGTGGTCGTGACGTTCCTCCGCCGCCCCTGGGTGCGCCGGCTCCTCGCCGTCGCGCTGGCGGTGTACCTGCTCTCCAGCCCGGTGCTCGTCGTGGTCGAGACGGGCTGGCCGGGCGCGCTCACGGTGCTTCCCCTCGCCGCCGCCGCCTTCGGCTGCTGCGTGTGGGCGCTGCTGGGCCGGGACACGCGGCGCAACGCCTGGCTGCTCGCGGCCGCCCTGGCCGGAGGGCTCGCCCTGCACGTGATCAGTCGCTACAGCGGCATGGGGTTCCTGTACTTCGTCGTCTTCGCCACGCCGTTCAGGACCCGTTTCTGGACGGCGGTGATCCTGGTCACGGCCGACATGGCGGGAACGACGGCCCTGTCCTTCCTGCTCGGGCTGCGGGGCTGGGAACTGCTGGGCAACCTCTTCGGCCTCACCTACGTCGCCGTCGTCATCTTCCTGATGCGGCACGTGAGGACGACCAGGGAGCACGCCGCGGCGCTCGCCGAGGCGCGGGCGGGCGAGGCGGTGCTGGCCGAGCGGGCGCGGCTGGCCAGGGAGGTCCACGACATCCTGGCGCACTCGCAGTCCGCGCAGATCGTCCACCTGGAGGGCGCGCGGCTGCTGCTGGAGCGGGGCGAGGACCCGGCGGCGGCCCTCGACCGGGTCAACCGCGCCGTGCGGCTGGCGCGCGCGGGGCTGGAGGAGACCCGCCGGGCGCTCGACGTGCTGCGCGGGCAGGAGCTTCCGCTGGCCGAGCGGCTGGAGCGGCTGGCGGTGGAGTTCCGGTCGGTGACCGGCTCGTCCTGCGCGGTCTCGGTCACGGGGGACCTCGGCTCGCTGGAGGCGGGGGCCAGGCTGGCGGTGGCCAGGACCGCGCAGGAGGCACTGACGAACGTACGCAAGCACGCGCCGGGCGCCGCGGTGTCGGTGGCGCTGCGCCGCACCGGCGCGTGGTGCGAGCTGGAGGTACGCGACACGGGCGGCCCGGCGGGGGCGCCGGCGCCGCAGGGAGGGGGATACGGGCTGGTGGGGATGCGCGAGCGGGCCGAGCTGATCGGCGGTTCGCTGGCCGCGCGGCCGGGCGTGGAGGGCTTCGAGGTCCTGCTGCGGGTCCCGGCGTGAGCCGCCCGCGATGTCGTTCCGCCACGGGGGCGGGAACGGCACCGGGGTGCGGGTGCGGGTCCGGGGGGTCCGAGGGGGTTTCTTGGGGTTTCGGGGTTCAGGGGACTCCGGGAGACTTCAAGGGGCTCCGGAGGACTGCGAGGGATCGCGAAGGACTGGGGGCTCCGGGGCTTCGAGGGGCGGGGACTCCGGGGGACTTCGGGGGACTCCAGGGGACTTCGGGGGACCGTGAGGGACGTCAGGGGACTTCGAGGGACTTGGAAGTACTGCGAGGGATTTTCGGAGGACTCCAAGGGCTTTCGGGGGACTTCAAGGGAACGCGAGGGACTTCGGGGGACCTCGGAGGACTTCGAGGGACGAGGAGGGCCGGTGTGACCGTGCGGGTGCTGGTGGCCGACGACCAGACGGTGGTGCGCGAGGGGCTGGTGCTGCTGCTGGGGCTGCTGCCCGGGGTCGAGGTCGTGGGGGCCGCGGCCGACGGGCGGGAGGCGGTCGGGCTCGCCGGTTCGCTCAGGCCCGACGTGGTCCTGATGGACCTGCGGATGCCCCGCATGGACGGGGTGGAGGCGACCCGCAGGATCAGGGCGGCCAACCCGGAGATCCACGTGGTGGTCCTGACGACGTACTCCGACGACGAGTCGGTCTTCGCCGCGCTGGGCGCGGGGGCGCGGGGCTATCTGACCAAGGACACCGACGCGGAGTCCCTGGCCTCGGCCATCGCCACCGTGGTCGGGGGCGAGGCCCAGTTCGACCCGGCCGTCCAGCGGCGGCTGGCCGAGGCGGTGGCCGGGAGCCGCCGCGCGCCGGACCTGCCGGACGGGCTGACCCGCAGGGAGAGCGAGGTGCTGGGGCTGATAGCGGCGGGCCGCTCGAACGCGGAGATCGCCGGGGAGCTGTTCATCTCCGAGGCGACGGTCAAGACGCACATCAACAACCTCTTCGCCAAGGCGGGGCTGCGCGACCGGGCTCAGGCGGTGACCTACGCCTTCCGGCACGGCCTGGTCCCCGACTGACCGGACTCGGGGCACCGGCCGGTCTCGGCACGCCTCGGTCCTCGACTGACCCGGATGGGACACCGACGCTGGAGGTAACCGGAACGGTCGATTTCGGCATGGTCTGGTCCCCCGACCGACTTGGTCCGGGACATCGGCCCGGGGATGGAGGGAACGGCCGGTTCCGGCATGGCCCGGCTCTCGGCTGACCTGGCTCGGGACACCGGCACCGGGGATGGCCGGAAGGGTCGGCTCCGGCATGCTCTGATCCCCGAGCGGCCAGGCCCGGGGGCCGGTGCCGGGGAGGGCGGGGACGGTCGATGACTGTCAGGTCTGGGGATGTGGGGAGGCCGTCACGGGGTCAGGCTGGATCGCGTACGGATTCACCTCGCGGGTGCCCGTCGAAGGGAAGTGCCATGCGACCTGACGTCAGTTTGACCGGACACGAGACGGTGGCGGGTTTCGGCGACTACGCCGAGGCCCAGCGTGCCGTGGACCGGTTGTCGGACCAGAAGTTCCCGGTCGAGCACACGATGATCGTCGGGGTCGGTCTCCGGCTCGTCGAGCAGGTGCTCGGGCGGCTGACCTATCTGCGCGCCGCGGGGATGGGCGCGGCGACCGGAGCCTGGTTCGGACTGCTGATCGGCCTGTTCTTCGCGATCTTCACTCCCGGGCGGTTCCCCTTCGTGCTGGTCCTGTGGGGCCTGATCTGGGGTGCCATCGCCGGAGCGATCTTCGGACTGGTCGGCCACGCGCTCACCGGGGGCAAGCGCGACTTCCTCTCGTCGAGCGCGATCGTCGCCGACCGTTACGAGGTGCTGGTCGCGGCCCCGCACGCCGCCGAGGCGCGCAGACTGCTCGACGTGGGCACGTCCCAGCAGATGCATCAGCAGATCTGACCGGCGTCCGCCCGCCGCCCCCGGCCCTCGGGCCGGAGCCCGCACGGACGGGGGCGCGGGGCGCGGGCGACGCCGTCCGCGTCACCGTCCTGTGCTTGGACGGCCGGTCGCCCGGTTGCTCGGCCGCCTGGCCGCGGGGACGCTCGGCCGGGCGGCCGGATCCGCCGGGTCCTGGTTCGCGTCGGCCACGGTCGTCATCGGGTCCTGGTCTTCATCGGCCCAGATCCTTGTCGGCTCAGGTCTTCGTCGGTCCGGGTCTTCGCCGGTTCCGGCTTCTCGCCGGGCCCGGCCCGCATCGAGCTCGATCTTCGACCGGGACCGGTCCTCGCCGGGGCCCGGCGGGGCGCGGAACCACCGGGCCCGGGGACGCCGGGATGTCGTGGGCGGGGCGGCGGTGCCGTCCGGCGAGCGCCGGTGCCACAGCGCAACCGGTGCCACAGCGCAGCCGGTGCCACAGCGCATAGGAGGGCAACATGCCTAAAGCAGTCGGAATCGACCTGGGTACCACCAACTCGGTGATCGCCACGATGGAGGGCGACAAGCCCACGGTGATCCCCAACGCCGAGGGAGCGCGGACGACGCCCTCGGTCGTGGCGTTCACCGACAACGGTGAGCGACTGGTCGGGCAACTGGCCCGCCGCCAGGCGATCCTCAACCCCAAGGGAACGATCTACTCGGCCAAGCGCTTCATCGGCCGCCGCCACGACGAGGTCGCCAGCGAGCTGACCGCCGTGTCGTTCGACGTCGTCCCCGGCCCCGACGGAGCCGTCCGCTTCAAGATCAATGAGAAGCTGTACGCGCCCGAGGAGATCGCCGCGGCCGTCCTGCGCAAGCTCGTGGACGACGCCTCGAAGTTCCTTGGGGAGAAGGTCACCGAGGCGGTCATCACCGTGCCCGCGTACTTCAACGACTCCCAGCGCCAGGCCACCAAGGACGCCGGGAAGATCGCCGGTCTGGAAGTCCTGCGGATCATCAACGAGCCGACCGCGGCGGCCCTCGCCTACGGCCTCGACCGCCAGGAGAGCGAGACCGTGCTCGTCTTCGACCTGGGCGGCGGCACCTTCGACGTCAGCGTCCTCGCCATCGGGGACGGCGTCGTGGAGGTACGGGCGACCGCGGGCGACTCCCACCTGGGCGGCGACGACTTCGACCGGCGCGTGGTCGACTACCTCGCCGACGAGTTCCAGCGGGACAACGGCATCGACCTGCGCCAGGACCCGCAGGCCCTGCAGCGGCTGTTCGAGGCCGCGGAGAAGGCCAAGGTCGAGCTGTCGGCGGTCACCCAGACGCAGATCAGCCTGCCCTTCATCACCGCGGACGCCTCGGGCCCCAAGCACCTGAACACCACGCTCAGGCGCTCGACCTTCGAGGAGATCACCGCCGACCTGCTCGAACGGTGCCAGGGGCCCGTCCGGCAGGCCATGGCCGACGCCAAGCTCACCGCCGACGACATCGACGAGGTGATCCTGGTGGGCGGCTCGACCCGGATGCCCGCCGTGCAGAACCTGGTACGCCGCATGACCGGCGGCAAGGAACCGAACATGACGGTCAACCCGGACGAGGTCGTGGCGCTGGGCGCCGCGGTCCAGGCGGCCGTCATCAAGGGCGAGCTGAAGGACGTCGTACTGCTCGACGTGACCCCGCTCTCCCTCGGCATCGAGACGCTCGGCGGGGTGATGACGAAGGTCATCGAGCGGAACACCACCATCCCGGCCCGCCGTTCCGAGACGTTCAGCACCGCCGAGGACAACCAGAGCGCCGTGGACGTCGTCGTGCTGCAGGGCGAGCGCGAGCGCGCCGCCGACAACCGCCCCCTGGGCCGGTTCCGGCTGGAGAACATCCGCCCGGCGCCCAGGGGCGTGCCGCAGGTCGACGTGACGTTCGACGTCGACGCCAACGGGATCCTCAACGTCTCGGCCAAGGACAAGGACACCGGCGCCGAGCAGCGCATCACGATCAGTGAAAGCTCGAACCTGGACATGAGCGAGGTCGAGCGGATGGTCGCCGACTCCGAACGGCACCGCGAGGAGGACCAGCGGATGCGGCAGGTGGTGGACGCCCGCAACGAGCTCGACAGCGCCGCCTACCAGGTGGAGCACCGCCTGGCGGAGCTGGGCGACGCGGTCCCCGTCCACGAGAGGGCGCGGGCCGACATGCTGTCGCACGACGCCCGTGACGCGATCAAGCAGGAGGCCCCGCTCGACCGGGTCCGCTCGCTCACCGCCGAGCTCCAGCAGGTCTACCACAGCCTCGGCACGGCCGGTTCCGGCGCCCAGGGTGCGGGGGGCGGCCCGGGAGCCGCGGGCGGTGCGGGGGCCGCGGGGGCGTCCGGTTCGCCGGGCGGCCGGGACGACGACGTCATCGACGCGGAGTTCACGACCGATGAGTGAGACACCCGGACGTGGCCGCCCCGCCCCGCGCCGTGCCGGGGAGCCGCGCGGCGGGTACGACCCGCCCGGCCGGGAGCCGCGGGACCGGAGGCCGTACGACCCGGAGCGCGGCCGGGACCCTGGTCAGGATCACGACCGGGGGCGTCACCGGGAGGATGGCCCGGGGCGGGATGCCGGCCGGGAGGCGCGGGCCCACGAGCGGCCTTCCGATCAGCCCTCTGACCGGCCTTCCGAGCCGTCCCCCGAGCGGTTCTCCGACCAGCCTTCCGGCCGTCGCGGGAACGGGGAGCCTCAGGGCTCCCCGGGGTCCGAGACCCGGCGCGATGGGCAGGGGACGAGTGACCAGGGGGCGGACGTCCAGGAGGGGCAGGCGGGCGTCCCGGGTGCCCAGGGTGCTCAGGGCACCTCAGACGCTTCAAACACCTCGGACGCCTTGGACACCCCGGACGGACTTCAGAGGCGCGTTCTGGAGCTGCAGGCTCTGGTGACCGACCTCCAGGACCGCTGGCGGCGCGCTCTCGCCGACCTCGACAACCTGCGTAAGCGCGTCAGCAGGGACGCCGAGCGGACCCGGTCGGACGAGCGGGCGCGGGCCGCCGGGGAATGGCTGCCTGTACTGGACAACCTGGATCGCGCGCTGGAGCACGCTGAGACCGATCCCGGCTCCATCGTCGACGGGATGCGGGCGATCCGCGACCAGGCGCAGGAGGTGCTGTCCCGCCTCGGCTACGCGCGCCGCGACGACACCGGGGCCGTGTTCGACCCGGCCAGGCACGAGGCGGTGGGCGTGCTCGCGCGGGAGGGCGTTCCCGACGGCACGGTCCTGCAGGTGCTGCGCCCCGGCTACGGGGACGGCGAACAGCAGCTGCGGCCCGCGCTGGTCGTGGTGGCCAAGGGGGCATGATGCCCCCCGACCGGGACTTCTACGAGATCCTCGGCGTACGGCGGGGGGCGAGCCAGGAGGACATCCAGCGCGCCTACCGCAAGCTGGCGCGGGCCAACCACCCCGACGTCAACAAGGACCCGTCCGCCGAGGACCGCTTCAAGGAGGTCTCCGAGGCCTACAGCGTGCTGTCCGATCCCGAGACCCGGCGCCGCTACGACGCGTTCGGGCCGGAGTTCCGCCAGGTGCCCGACGACGTGGACCCGGAGACGTGGGCGCGTTCCAGGAAACGCGGGGCGGGCGCCGGACAGGGCGGGGCCGGTGCCCGGGGCGGGGGCGGTGCCCGGGGCGGGGGCGCGGGCTTCGGCGGCTTCCAGGAGGGGGTCGACCTCGACGACCTCTTCGAGGGGCTGTTCTCCGGCAGGAGGGGCCGGTCCGGCGCGAGCTGGGGGCCGATCCCCGGCGCCGACCAGGAGGCGGAGATCGTCCTGACCGTCGAGGAGGCGTACCGGGGCGGGCCTCGTTCCATCACCGTCGGTTCGCGCGGGCTGCGGGTCGACATCCCGCCGGGCGTCACCGACGGGCAGCGCGTCAGGCTGGCCGGGCAGGGCGGCCGGGGCGGCGACGGGGCGGCCCCGGGCGATCTCTACCTGATCGTCAGGATCGCCCCGCACCCCCGCTACCGGATCGAGGGACGCGACCTCCACGTCCTGCTCCCGGTCACCCCGTGGGAGGCGGCGCTCGGCGCCTCCGTCGTGGTCGACACCCCCGCGGGCGAGGCCAAGGTCAAGGTGCCGCCGGGAACGTCCAGCGGCAGGCGGCTGCGGCTGCGCGGCCGGGGGATGCCCAGCCGTGGCGACAAGCCCGGTGACCTGTACGCCGAGGTGCGGATCATGGTCCCGGACCGGCTGGCGGAGGAGGAACGGGAGCTGTTCGAGCAGCTCGCCGCTGTCTCCGCGTTCGACCCGAGGAGGCGGCGATGACCCACTCGTTCCCGGAGCGCGGGACGCCCCGCCCGGACCCGCGCCCCGGCCGCTCGCGGGGGGACAGGGCGGGCAGATCGGACGCGGCGGACACGGCGGACACGGCCGGTGGAGAGCGCGCCAGGCCCGTCCCGGACAGCGCCAGGCCCGTCCCGGACAGCGCCAGGCCCGTTCCGGACAGCGCCAGGCCCGTCTCGGACAAGGGCGCGGCCTCCCAGCCACGGGAGGGGCGGCGGGAGGCCCGGCAAGAGATCCGGCAAGAGGTCCGGGGAAAGGCCCGGCGAGGGACGCAAGAAGAGGCCCGAAGAGAGGCACAGCCGGAGACGGTCAGGACCTATCAGCTGGCCAGGCCCGAGCGGCTGGATCTGGAGACGTTCGCCAGGGCGACGGGGACCCACCCCGAGCTGGTGCGGCGCCTCGTCGTGCTGGGCGTGCTCGACGCCTGGACCGACGCCGCCGGGCACCTGTGGCTCCCGCCCTCCCAGCTGCTCGTCATGGCGCGGATCCGGCGGCTGCGGGCCGGGTTCTCGATCAACTACGCGGCGATCGGCCTCGTACTGGACCTGCTGGACCGCATCGCCGACCTGGAGGCCGCCCAGCGCGGTCGTCCCCGAACCATCGGAGGCTCGCCGTGGACATGAACCGGCTGACGCAGAAGTCGCAGGAGGCGCTGCACGACGCGCAGACCAAGGCCCTGCGGTTCGGGCACACCGAGGTGGACGGCGAGCACCTGCTGCTGGCGTTGCTCGACCAGCCAGAGGGGCTGACACCCCGCCTGCTCTCGTACGCGAACGTCGACACCGACCGGCTCAGGGCCGAGCTGGAGGCGGAGCTGGGCCGCCGCCCCCGGGTGAGCGGCCCCGGCGCCTCGCCCGGCCAGGTATACGTGACGCAGCGGCTCTCGCGCCTGCTGGAGACGGCCAAGCGGGAGGCCGACCGGCTGAAGGACGAGTACGTGTCGGTGGAGCACCTGCTCGTCGCCCTGGTCGAGGAGGGCAGCTCGGCCTCCGCCGGGCGGCTGCTGCACGAGCAGGGGCTCACCAGGGACGGCTTCCTCAAGGCGCTCACCGCGATCCGCGGCAACCAGCGGGTGACGTCCGCGATGCCCGAGGTGGCGTACGAGGCGCTGGAGAAGTACGGGCGCGACCTGGTGGCGGACGCCGTGTCGGGCAAGCTCGACCCGGTCGTCGGGCGCGACGCCGAGATCCGCCGCGTCGTCCAGATCCTGTCCCGCAAGACCAAGAACAACCCGGTCCTCGTCGGCGACCCCGGCGTGGGCAAGACCGCCATCGTGGAGGGACTCGCCCTGCGGATCAGCCACGGGGACGTGCCCGAGGGGCTCAAGGGCAAGACGGTCTTCAGCCTCGACATGGGCTCGCTGGTGGCCGGGGCCAAGTACCGGGGCGAGTTCGAGGAGCGGCTCAAGGCGGTGCTCAACGAGGTCAAGGCCGCCGAGGGGCGGATCCTGCTCTTCGTCGACGAGATGCACACCGTGGTGGGCGCCGGGGCCGCCGAGGGCGCGATGGACGCGGGCAACATGCTCAAGCCCATGCTCGCCCGGGGCGAGCTGCACATGATCGGGGCGACGACGCTCGTCGAGTACCGCAAGCACGTCGAGAAGGACGCCGCCCTGGAGCGCCGGTTCCAGCCGGTGATGGTCGACGAGCCGTCGGTCGAGGACGCCGTGTCCATCCTGCGCGGCCTGCGCGAGCGCCTGGAGATCTTCCACGGGGTGAAGATCCAGGACAGCGCGCTGGTGGCGGCCGTCGTGCTGAGCCACCGCTACATCTCCGACCGCTTCCTGCCGGACAAGGCCATCGACCTGGTCGACGAGGCGTGCGCGATGCTCCGTACGGAGATCGACTCGATGCCCGCCGAGCTCGACGAGCTCACCCGCAGGGTGATGCGCCTGGAGATCGAGGAGGCCGCGCTCGCCAAGGAGGAGGACTCCGCGAGCGGGGCCAGGCTGGAGGAGCTGCGCAGGGAGCTCGCCGACCTGCACGCCGAGGCCGACGCCATGCGGGCGCAGTGGGAGGCCGAGCGGCACGCCCTGCGCGCCGTCCAGGCCCTGCGCGCGGAGATGGAGCAGGTACGCGCGGAGGCCGAGCGGGCCGAGCGCGACTACGACCTCAACCGCGCCGCGGAGCTGCGGCACGGCAGGCTGCCCGAGCTGCTGCGGCGGCTGGAGTCGGAGGAGGAACGGCTGTCGGCCAAGCAGGGGACGTCGCGCCTGCTGCGCGAGGTCGTCACCGACGAGGAGATCTCGATGATCGTCTCCCGGTGGACGGGCATCCCGGTGAGCCGGTTGCGCGAGGGCGAGCGGGAGAAGCTCCTGCGGCTCGACCAGATCCTGCACGAGCGGGTGATCGGCCAGGACGAGGCGGTGCGGCTGGTGGCCGACGCCGTCATCCGGGCCCGCTCCGGCATCAAGGACCCGCGCCGCCCGATCGGGTCGTTCATCTTCCTGGGGCCCACGGGCGTCGGCAAGACGGAGCTGGCCAAGGCGCTCGCTGAGGCGCTCTTCGACACCGAGGACAACATGATCCGCATCGACATGAGCGAGTACCAGGAGCGGCACACGGTGAGCCGCCTCGTCGGCGCGCCCCCCGGCTACGTCGGGTACGAGGAGGGCGGCCAGCTGACCGAGGCCGTGCGGCGCAAGCCGTACTCCGTGGTGCTCTTCGACGAGGTGGAGAAGGCGCACGCCGACGTCTTCAACACGCTGCTGCAGGTGCTCGACGACGGGCGGCTCACCGACGCGCAGGGCAGGACCGTCGACTTCCGCAACACCGTCCTGATCATGACCTCCAACCTCGGGTCCGTGTACCTCCTCGACGGCGTCACGCCGGACGGGGAGATCGAGCCCGAGGCGCAGCAGCGGGTGATGGCCGAGCTGCGCTCGCACTTCCGTCCCGAGTTCCTCAACCGCGTCGACGACGTCGTGGTCTTCAAGCCGCTCACCCCCGAGGAGATCGAGCGCATCGTCGGCCTGATGTTCGTCGAGCTGCGGACCCGCCTGGAGCGGCGGGGCATCCGGCTGGAGGTCACCGAGGCGGCGCTGCGGCACATCGCCGAGCGGGGCTACGACCCCGTGTACGGCGCGCGCCCGCTGCGCCGGTTCATCGCCAGGGAGGTCGAGACGCGCATCGGCCGCGCGCTCCTGTCGGGGGAGGCGGACGAGGGTGCCGTGGTCCGGGTGGACCTCGCCGGGGACGAGCTCGACGTCACCTATGGGTGAGCCGTCTACCGGGGGAGCCGGTCCATCGTCGGCCCGCCTGGCGGGGGCTGTGCCTCAGCGGCTACGGGTACAGGGAGAGCCGGTCCACCGTCGTCCCGCCCGACGGGGGGCCGTGCCTCAGCGGACGAGTTCGCCGTCACCTACAGATACGGGGAGAGCCGGTCCACCGTCGTCCCGCCTGACGGGGGTCGTGCCTCAGCGGACGAGCTCGCCGTCACCTACAGGTACGGGGAGAGCCCGGTCCATCGTCGTCCCGCCTGGCGGGGGCCGTGCCTCAGCGGGGGCACCGGGGGTCGTTCTCCTGCGCGGCCAGCCTGGCCAGCTCGACCCGCGAGTGGATGCCCAGCTTGCGGAAGACCTGCCGCAGGTGGAAGGCGACGGTGTGCTCGCTGATGAACATCTGCTCGGCGGCGTTCCGGTTCGTCAGCCCCTGGGAGACCAGGTCGCAGACGGCCTGCTCGGTACCGGTCAGGCTCGCCCACCCCGACACGGGATGGTCGGTCCTGGCCCAGTGGCGGCACCGCTCGCCCAGCAGCCGCAGCCTGCCCCGTACCCGCGCCGCGTCCCGGGTGGCCTCCACGGCCCCGTAGCAGGCCAGCGCGGCCTTCAGGTTCTCCACGGCCAGGTCCCGGCAGCCGTCGCCCGCGCCGAGCAGCACGCCGAGGTCCTCCGCGGCCGACCCCCTGGCCCAGGGGTCGGTGTGCCCGGCCACCGCGCGGCGCAGCGACTCGGCGTCGCCCTCCCTGAGGCCCCGCGCGTGGTGGGCGGACGCCGACGGGCCGGGCAGGGCCGGGTTGCGCCGGGCGATGTCCTCGGCCGCGCCGACCACGGTGTCGGCCCTGCGCCGGTCGTCCGCCGCCATCGCCACCCGTACCAGCCACGCCGCGGCGGTGGGCTCGCCGGTCAGGGCCCCGATGTGCCGGGGCAGCGCGTCGTAGATCCCGCCGAGCGAGCTCATGCCGCCCGCCGCGCCGTCGCGCGCCTCGCTGATCCGCCCGGCCGTCAGTTCCGACCACAGCCGGGTGCGGGGAGGTGTGCCGGGCGCCGACCTGACCAGGTCCCTCTCCATGTACCTGATGGCCCCCGGCAGGTCGCCCGACCGCAGCGACGCGGTACCGAGCACCGACAGGGCCGAGGAGGCCAGGAGCGGGGCGTCCAGGGTCCCGGCGGCGGTCAGGCCGGCCTCCCCGTGCTCGATCGCGCCGCCGAGACGGCCCGCGGCCAGGTCCAGCCGGGCGCGCAGGACGGGGATCTCGGCGGCCCACTCGGGCTCGCCCTCGGCGTCGGCCTCCTCCGCGGCGCCCTCCGTCGCCAGTCCCGCCTCGTCCAGCAACCAGAGGTCGATCAGCATCGAGGCCAGCACCGCCCTCGGCTGCCGGTGCCGGCCGCAGGCCGGTCGTCCCGCGGCCTCGCGCGCCAGGTCCAGCCCCCGCGAGAGCCCGCCCTCGTCCCACGCGAGCAGGGCCAGGTCCACGAGCCTCCCCGTCCCGCCGTCGCCGCCACGGGACGGGAGGGACCGGCGGGCCCCGGCGGCGCGCTCGACCTGCTCCCGCAGTGCCCGCCGCACCGGTGCCGGCACCTGGTCGACGATCGACCGCCACACCAGCTCGTGCCGGAACGACAGCTCGTCGCGGGTCGCCACGAGCACCCCGGCCGCCAGCGCCTCCTCCAGCGGGGGAAGCAGCGCGGCCGGGGTCTCGCCGAGCATCTCGGCCGCGTACGCCGGGGTGAACGAGCGCCCGAGGACCGCGACGGCCTCCAGCAGGTACCGGGTCCTGGTGCCGAGCTCGTCCAGCCGCCGCCGGACGGCGGCGTGCAGGCGCGGGGGCAGCCCCGGAGGCACCGCCCCGGCGGGCGTGTTCCCGGCCGGCCGCGCGACGCCGTCCTCGACCAGGACGGCGTCCTCCTCGCGCAGCCCGGTGAGAAGCTCGGTGAGCAGGAGCGGGTTGCCACCGGCCTGGGCGGCCAGCGCCGCGAGCCCCTCCCCGGGGGCCGCGCCCAGGATGTCGGCGGAGACCTCGGCCACCGCACCCTCGTCGAGGGGGCCCAGGACGATCCGGGTGGCCCCCTCCTCCTCCAGCAGGCCGAACAGCCGTCCCGCCTCGCCGCGCGCCGGGGTGTCGCGGCAGGCCAGCAGCCACGCCACGGGGTACGAGGCCAGCCGCGAGGGCATCGTCCGCAGGGCCATGACCGTGGCGGGATCGGCCCACTGGAGATCGTCCAGCACCACCAGCAGCGGCCCCGAGGCCAGCCTCCGCTCCAGCGAGGTGCGGACCTGCTCGGCCAGCCACAGCAGCAGTCCCGGCCCGTCGGGAAAGGCGTTGCTGGTCGTGGGCACGAGGGCCGCCGGTGACTCGTCGAGCGCGGCCAGCAGCGGTCCCAGCGGGGTCAGCCGCCCCAGCTCGTCGGCCCGCCCGCTCGCCACCGCCGTCCCCCGCGCGGTCGCGGCGCTCGCGGCCTCGGCGAGCAGCAGTGACTTTCCCGTCCCCGGTTCGCCCTCGACGAGTACGACGTTCCCGGTGGCGGACGTGACACCTCCCAGCAGGGCGAGGACCGCCGCCCACTCATCTTTCCGGCCGCGCATAGTCTTGTCTCGGATCTGGGGTCATACGGCGGGCTTCCTGAGCAGTGATTACGCGTATGACATCCCCAGGGGACGAATCATCACGCGTCGGGCACCGCCGCGCACCGGTGGTTTGGGACAGATTTGACCTCATGCCCACTCATGCCCCCTTACGACCTCTTACGGCCGGGCCCTCTTACGGCCCGGCCGCGCCCGGTGAGCGCGCGGGAAGCGGCTCGGCGGGCGCCTGAGCAGCGTGGTCTCCTCGTCCGACGGGCGTCCGACCGGCGTCCGGCGGGCGTGGCCTCTTGCCGGCGTGCGGCTCGACGGCGTGATCTCCTCACCCGGCCGGTGTCCGGCGGGCGTGATCCCCCGTTCGGCAAGGGCTCGACGGGGGTGATCTCTTGACCGGCCGGGGCTCGGCGGGGGTGATCGCCCGCCCGGTCAGCGCTCGATGAGCGTGACCTCCAGGGAGTAGTGCGAGGCGCGGTAGACGTGGGAGCCGTGCTCGACGGCCCTGCCCTGGTCGTCGTAGGTGGTGCGGACCATCGTGAGCAGCGGCGCCCCGCGCCGCTCGCCGAGCAGCCTCGCCTCGGCCGCCGTGGCCGCCCGTGCCCCCATGCGCTGGTTGGCCACGCGCATCCGAACCCCCGCGGCGCGGAGCATCTCGTACAGCCCGCGCTCCTGGAGGCCCTCGGTGGTGAGCGGGGCGAGACCGGAGGGCAGCCAGTTGTGCAGCAGGGCCAGCGGCTCCCCGGCGGCGTAGCGGATCCGCTCCAGGCGGAGCATCTCGGTGCCGGGCGCGACGCCGAGGACCGTGGCGACCTCCTCCTCCACCGGGGCCGGACACAGGACCAGCACCCTGGTGGCCGGCTCCTGGCCCGCCCTGCGCAGGTCGTCGTAGAGGCTGGTCAGCTCGACGGAACGCTTGACCTGGCCGTGCACCACCTGGGTGCCGACGCCCCGCTTGCGCACCAGCAGGCCCTTGTCGACCAGGTACTGGATCGCCTGGCGGACGGTCGGCCGCGACAGGCCCAGCCGGTCGGCGAGCAGGATCTCGTTGTCGAGCCGCGACCCGGGGGGCAGGTCGCCGCGGCGGATGGCCTCGGAGATCTGCTCGGCCACCTGGAAGTAGAGCGGGACCGGGCTGGACCGGTCGAGATCGATGGCGAGCTGCGCCGTCATTCGCCCTCCAGGTTGACACGCCGCGCCGTCAGGCTAGCGGACATCAGAATGTCTTGACAAAAACCGGCCAGGGCTCGCGGAGGTGCCCGGCCGGCGCGTGCGGGGCCGGGGTCCTCGTACAGGATGGGAGGCGGGGGCGAGGCGGGCCCGGCGCGCCGGAACGGTCCCGGATCCCCGCCGTCCGGCGGGCCGGTTCGCGGCACCGTCCGCGTCACCCGGCGCGGCCGGTTCGCGTCACGTCCCGCCGCCCGGCGGGCCGGTTCCCGGCACGTCCGCGTCACCGCCCGCGTCACCGGCCGTGTCACCGGCCGGAGGAAGCACTGGAGGAAGCATGGACCCGAGCACCGCGACAGAGCTCTCCGCGATCGCGGTCGAGGCCGCCCGCGCGGTGGGCGACCGGCTCCGCGGGGCGTTCAGGTCGCGTCCCGCGGTCGAGACCAAGAGCGACTTCCACGACCCGGTGACCGAGCACGACCGCGCCGCGGAGGAGACCATCCGGGAGGTCATCGAGAGGCACGTACCCGGGAGCACGATCGTCGGGGAGGAGGGCGGCAGCAGGGGCTCCGGCGAGATCCGCTGGTACGTCGACCCGATCGACGGGACCGCGAACTTCGCCGCCGGGCTGCCGTTCTTCTGCGTGTCGATCGCCGCCGCCGTCGGGGACGAGGTGGTCGCCGGGGTGGTGTACGACCCGGTGCGCGACGACGAGTTCCGGGCCGACCTGGACGGGGCCTGGTGCAACGGCGTGCGGCTGCGCAGCTCCGGTGCCGCCCGCGACCGGGAGGGGGTGCTGCTGACCAGCTATCCCACCCCCTGGGAGCTGGCCGAGGCCGGGGAGGAGGCGCTGCGCCGGTTCGGCAGGATGGTGGAGGCGTTCGCCTCCACGCGCCGTCCCGGCAGCACCGCGCTCAAGCTGGCGCACGTCGCGGGAGGGTGGGCGGACGTCGCCTACGGCAGTAAGGTCAGTCCGTGGGACATGGCGGCGGGGTCGCTGCTGGTCCGCCAGGCGGGAGGCGTCTTCATCCCGCTCGACGGGTCGGTCTTCGAGCCCGGCGGTTACCTCGCCCACGTCGGCGGCTTCGACCTGGCGGGGTCGGTCATGAGCGACCTGCTCCTCCACGGCCGCCCGGCCTGAGCGCCGCCGGTGGGCCGGTGAGCCGGGCGGGGCGCGGACGGGGGGCGCGGAACGGGGAGCACGGGCGGGGTCGCGTCGGCCCGCACGGGTTCGCCCCGGCCGCGTGGTCTCGCGGGGCCTCGCATGGGAGACTCTCGCTCGGGCAGGTCCCGCGTGTCGGTCACCGCATTACCTATTGATCCTGTAGGAAATACAGGTAAAATGATTGTCTCGCCGTACGAAGGAGCCGCCATGAGCCTGGAGCCGGAGGCCGAGAGCCCGCTGGCAGCCGCGATCGGGGCCGCGCGCTGGATCCGTTCGGCGGCGGTGGACGACCAGCGGGGGCGCCACTGGCGGGCCAACCCCGATCCCCGAGGCCGGGCCGCGATGCCCGACCACCCCCTGTCGCTGTACTCGGGGGCGGCCGGGATCATCCTGTTCTTCCTGGAGCTCGCCGCCGCCACCGGCGACGGCGGCTACCTGGACGACGCCAGGGCCGGGGCCCGCTACCTCACCGCCACCTGGCGGGAGCAGGCCGACCTCTCCCTCCACCACGGCCTGGCCGGGGTGATGTTCGCCCTGGCGGAGGCCGGGTGGGCCACCGGCGAGGAGGCCTTCGAGGTCGAGGCCGGAGCCGTCGCCGACCGCATCGTGCGCAGCGCCCGCCCCATCGACGGCGGCCTGGGCTGGACCGGCGACCCCGCCCAGCGAGGCGACGGCGGGATCATCCTCGGCCTGCTGCACGCCGCGGGCATCCTGGGGGTGCCCGCCTACCAGGAGGTCGCCGTCGAGGCCGGTGCCCGCATCGCCACGCTCGTCGTTCCCGGCCACCGCTTCGGCGAGGGCGCCTGCGCCGACCTGCCGCTGGACGCGGTCACCCCGGGCTTCCTGTCCGGGACCGCGGGGACCGCCTTCCTGCTCGCCCGCCTGTACGGCGTGACCGGCGAGAGCCACTTCCTCGGCGCCTCCCGCAGGGGAGCCGACTTCGTCCGCGCGGTCAGCGCCGTGACCGAGCGGTGCGCGCTGGTGCCGCATCACATCCCGCAGGGCCGCGACCTGCACTACCTGGGCTTCTGCTCCGGCTCCGCCGGCGTCGCCCGGATGTTCTACGAGCTGCACCGGGTCTCGGGCGACGCCGGGGACCTCGACTGGGCCGAGCGGCTGGCCAGGGGGATCGTCCGCAGCGGCGCCCCCGCCAACCAGAGCGGCGGATCGTGGAACTCGGCCTGCCAGTGCTGCGGCACCGCCGGTCTGGTGGAGCTGTTCGTCGGGCTCTGGGCGGCGACCGGCCACCGCCGGCACCTGGAGTTCGCCCGCACGCTGGGGGAGAGCCTGACCGGCCGGGCCACCGGCCACGACGGCCGGGGCACCCGCTGGTACCAGGCCTACCGGCGGCTGCGCCCCTGGGAGGTCACCGCCGACACCGGCTACATGGTCGGCGCCGCGGGCATCGGGGCCGCTCTCCTGCACCTGGACGCCACCGCCCGCCCGCAGGAGGCCAGGCGGCTCGTCCTGCCCCCGGACAACCCCTTCCCCGCCATCCCGCTGCCGAGCGCGACGCTCCGCCGGTCCTGACGGTCCCGAAGATCGTGAAAGGCGCGTCGCCGGTGAGCCGGCAGGTCATCGCCGACAGGCGTGACGAGGGGGCCGGCGGGGCCGCGAGACCTTCGGAGAGCGCGGCGCGGGCCGCGCCCCGGCGGCGCGGGAGAGCGCGAGGCGAGTGCCGTCACGGCCCACCGCGCCCGTGCACGTCCCCGCACCCTGTACGGTCGGGCATCGAGGCCTCCAACGGGCCCGGCGCCACGGACACGACTCCCGGCACCGGCCCGGCACCCCGGACCGTGTCAACCCCCGGTACGCCCGATCGTGCCGATCCGGCCGATCCGGCCCTGGAGAGGCGGCAGCCACCGGTGCCCCTCGCGCCGGAGGAACCAAGGATGAGGATGATGCGCCCTTTGGCCGTCAAGGGGTGACAAAGCTCGTGATGACGATTGGTGATTCTCCGTGAGTGCTACCCAAGGCTTGCCTAATCTCGGTGTCGTGACAATCGAGGATTTCCTTCCCGACCCCGACCGTTCCACCGTCGCCGTCGAACCCGCGCAGCCGGGTGCCGGCCACTGGGCCGGCGCCCCGAGCGCCGTGGCGAGCGACGGCCTGATCTACCTCGCCTACCGGCTGCGCCGCCCCATCGGAGAGGGCCGGGGCTACGCCGTCGCCGTCGCCCGCTCCACCGACGGCGAGCGTTTCGAGACCCTGCTCACGATCGGCAGGGAGGAGATGGACACCGAGTCGCTGGAGCGGCCCACCCTGATCCGTACGCCCGAGGGGCGCTGGAGGCTCTACCTCAGCTGCGCCACCTACGACACCAAGCACTGGCGGGTCGAGGTGCTGGAGGCCGACGACCCGTCCGGTTTCCAGGCCTCGCAGCGGCAGGTCGTGCTGCCCGGTGACCCGAAGACCGGCGTGAAGGACCCGGTGATCGTGCTGCGCGACAACGTGTGGCACCTGTGGGCCTCCTGCCACCCGCTGGACCACGCCGACGAGGCCGACCAGATGGTGAGCGACTACGCCACCAGCGCCGACGGCATCGAGTGGACCTGGCAGGGCACCGCGCTCAGCGGCCGTCCCGGCCTCTGGGACTCCCGGGGCGCGCGGGTGGCGGCTGTCCGCTTCCTCGGCGACCGGGTGGTGGCCTTCTACGACGGCAGGGCCACCGCGGCGGAGAACTACGAGGAGAAGACCGGGGTCGCGGTCGGCGCCGACCCGGCGGAGCTGACCCCGTTCGGCACCGAGCCCGTCGCGGTCTCGCCGCACGCGGGCGGCGGCCTGCGTTACCTGGACATCGTGGACCTGCCGGGCGGCGGGCGGCGGCTGTACTACGAGTACACCCGCGCGGACGGGGCGCACGAGCTCCGTACCGAACTGCGCTGATCACGGCCGAACCGCGCTGATCACGGCGAACCGGCCGGTCCAGGACCTGGACCGGCCGGTTCGTGCGGCCACGCCGGTGCTCGTTCCGTCAGGCGCCGGGCGCTACGCCTGGGGGCGGCCGTTGCGCGCCTGGCGCTGGCCGTTGGGGCGGGTGCCCACCAGGCCGCCGGAGCGCTCGCGCGGGCGGAGCCAGTCGCTGAAGTCCTCCCCGGTCACCTTCTGCAGCAGCGCCACGTCCTCGGTGAAGTAGGGGATGAGCTTCTCCCGCTGGTCCCAGGTCAGCGGCTGGCGCGAACGAGCCCGCTCCTGCAGCCTGCGCTCCAGCGGGTCGGTCAGCGCCACGCTCACCCGCGACGGCAGGAACCGCCCCACGGACGACCCCACGCGCAGCGCCCGCGACAGCATCCGGTGCCCCCGGGTCGGCTCCGGGTGGGCGGTCACGTTCTCCCGGGGGACCTCGGTGACCACGCCGGTCTCCACCCCGAGGAACCGGAAGATCCGGTCGAGGGTGTCGGCGGGGCGGTCGACCAGGTCGCGGTAGCGGTAGACGAGCACCTGCTCGCGGGGGAAGAGGGTGAACAGGTGGTCGAGCTGCTCACCGTACTTGCCGAGCCCGCGATAGTGCCAGAACGGGGCCCAGCCCGCCTTGATCCGCCGCTCCTCCTCGGCACAGGCCCGCACCACGTCGCCGATCGGCTCCAGCCCGGCCGACCACAGGTGCGTCCAGTTGGAGTGGGCGCGCTCCACCGGGTCGCGCAGCACCACGATGAGCCTGGCGTCGGGGATGGCGGCCTTGATGCGCCGCTGCGCCGCCAGATCGTAGAGATAGAACGGGGTGGACTCGCCGGTGAGCGTTCCCGGCGGTGCCGCGCCGAACAGGGCCTCGTAGTCCTCGCGTCTCCAGACGTGCTCGCGGTAGGTCTGCGCGTCGCCCGGTCCTCCCCTGGTCGGCGGAGGGCCGTCGCTGAGGAAGAATTTCGGCTCCTTCACCGGGGACATGAACAGTCCCGGGTGCCGGGCCAGGGCGGCGTGCAGAGCGGTGGTCCCGGACTTGGGAGCACCGATCGTGAGGAAATTCGGCAGGGGCATCGTTATTACCCTTAATCCCTACTATGATTATTGGTAAATATAGCCCCTTCTCCGGCGAAGGCAAGCGCTCGGCCGCGCGATCGCCGTGATCCAAAGGGCTTCCCGGTCGCGGGGATTCCAGTCGTCGGCGCCTATCTCCAGGTCGTTGGACGTGAAGGGTGTTGTCCCGTTCAGTGAACGCTGAGTTCTTTTCCTCTATTTCATTGCCGGGGAGGAGTTTTGTCGTGTTGCGAATAAACAGGATACTCGTGCCGTATTCCAGATTCGAGCTCACCCCGCGGATCTTCACCCCCGCCCGCCCGCGACCCGGTCCGGCAGGCCTTCGGATCACGGCGATCGCGCGGCGCCGTGACGTGCCACGCCGTGCCCTGATCGGGTTCTGGTCGTGTCCTGACCGGGCTCTGACCGGGCTCCGGCCGTGCTCTCCGGCCGTACGGAGGCGGGTGCACGGGACGTTCCGGGGGGCCGTCCGGTGATCGCATGGCGGGCCGTACCGTCACGCCGCGCCGACGAGCGGTGAAAGCCCCGGTGACGGCGGGCGCGAATGTCATGGTACGAAGGCGGACCCGGTGCCATGGTACGTAGACGGACCCGTGCGGACGCACGCCGCCGCCGCGATTTCATAAGTCCTAATGTCACGACAAATCATTGACATGTAGGTAATGCGTGGTTACAAACCAGGAACGAGGGAGATCCGGCGAGGCGACGCGCGGAGGTACCGATGAAGTGGACGACAGGGCTGGTCGCGGTGGCCGTGCTGGGCCTTTCCGCGCTGACCGGCTGTTCGGCGGGGCAGGCCGGAGGGCAGCCCTCGGGGGAGAGCGCGGGCGCGGCGAGCGGCCCCGCCCCGGCGGCCGGTGGCGGCACCTTCGCCGTCGTCACCCACGCGAGCGCGGGGGACGCCTTCTGGGACGTGGTCAAGAACGGCGCCGAGGCGGCCGGGAAACGGTACGGCGTCACCGTGACCTACCAGGGCGACGGCGACCCGGCCAGGCAGTCCCAGCTCATCGACCAGGCCGTCAGCCAGAAGGTCGACGGCCTGGTGGTCTCCATGGCCAACCCGGACGCCCTGAAGGAGTCCGTCGGCAAGGCCGTGACCGCCGGGATCCCGGTGATCACCATCAACTCCGGGGGTGACGTCTCCCGCGAGTTCGGCGCGGTCACCCACGTCGGCCAGTCGGAGGACGTGGCGGGCCGGGGCGCGGGGGAGAAGCTCAAGGCCGAGGGGGTCACCAAGCTGCTCTGCGTGATCCACGAGGCCGGGAACGTCGGGCTCGACCAGCGCTGCAACGGCGCGACCCAGGGGCTGGGCGGCACCGTCGAGCGGCTCCAGGTGGACGTGAGCAACCTCGCCGACGCCACCTCCAAGATCAAGGCGAGGCTCCAGTCGGACACCTCCCTCAACGGCGTCCTCACCCTGAACCCCGCGGTGGCCGTCGCCGCCCGCGACGCCATCGCCGACGGCGGCTCGAAGGCGAAGCTCGGCACCTTCGACCTGTCGGCCGACGTGGTCGCCGCCATCGAGGACGGCGAGATCCTGTTCGCGGTCGACCAGCAGCAGTACCTGCAGGGCTGGCTGCCGATCACGTTCCTCACCCTCCACAAGGAGAACCTCAACACCGTCGGCGGAGGGCTCCCGGTCAACACCGGCCCCGGCTTCGTCACCAAGGACAACGCCGCGCAGGTGGCGAAGCTGGCCGAGAGCGGCACCCGGTGACGGTGGCCGACGAGCGGCTGGCCGGGACCGGGGTCGCCCGCAGGCTGCTGATCAGGCCGGAACTCGGCGCCGTCGTCGGCGCCCTCGTGGTCTTCGCGTTCTTCGCCGGGCAGTCGGAGGTCTTCCGCTCGGTCGAGGGCGTGGCCAACTGGCTGGACCCGGCCTCCACCCTCGGGATCATGGCGGTGGCGATCGCGCTGCTGATGATCGGCGGCGAGTTCGACCTGTCGGCCGGGGTGCTCACCGGCACCGTCGGCCTGGTCACGGTGATCCTCGCCACCCGCTACGACCTGCCGGTGTGGGCGGCGATGCTCGCCGCCCTGGCCGTGGCGCTGCTCGTCGGCTTCCTGAACGGGCTAGTCGTGGTACGCACCGGCCTGCCCAGCTTCATCGTCACCCTCGCCACCTTCCTCATGCTCCAGGGCGTCAACCTGGGCGTCACCAAGGCCCTCACCGGGACCGTGCAGGTCGGCGGCCTGCGCAGGGCCGAGGGGTACGAGGAGGTGCGGGCGGTGCTCGCCGGGACGATCCCGGTCGGCGGGACCGAGTTCCGGGTGGCGATCCTGTGGTGGCTCGCCGTCACCGCCCTGGGCACCTGGGTGCTCACCAGGACCAGGGCCGGAAACTGGATCTTCGCGGTGGGCGGAGACGAGCGGGCCGCCCGCGCGGTCGGGGTCCCCGCCGAACGGACGAAGATCGCGCTCTTCGTGACCACCGCCGCGGCCGCCTGGCTGGTCGGCTCGATCATGGCGCTGCGCTTCACCTCGGTGCAGGCGGGCTCCGGCGTCGGCCAGGAGTTCGTCTACATCATCGCCGCGGTCATCGGGGGCTGCCTGCTGACCGGCGGCTACGGCTCCGCGATCGGCGCCGCCGTCGGCGCGGTGATCTTCGGCATGGCCGACAAGGGCATCGTCTTCGCGGGCTGGGACGCCGACTGGTTCACGTTCTTCCTCGGCGCCATGCTGCTGCTCGCCACGCTCGCCAACCGGTTCGTCCGCCGGTACGCGGAGGAGGTGAAGCGGTGACGGGAGACGAGAGCGTGGCGGGCCGCGAGGCGGTGACGGAGGGCGGGACGGACGCCCCGCCGCTGCTGGAGGTCCGCGACGTGGGCAAGACGTTCGGCGGCGTGATCGCGCTGCGGGACGTCTCCATGCGGGTCCGCGCCGGGGAGGTGAGCTGCGTCCTCGGCGACAACGGCGCGGGCAAGTCCACGCTGATCAAGATCCTGTCGGGCGTGCACGCCCCCGATTCCGGCTCGTACCTGGTGGACGGCGCCCCCGCCGCCTTCGCCAGCCCCCGTGACGCCCTCGACAAGGGCATCGCGACCGTCTACCAGGACTTGGCGATGATCCCGCTGATGTCGGTCTGGCGGAACTTCTTCCTCGGCTCCGAGCCCGTGCTCGGCCGGGGGCCGCTGCGCCGCTTCGACGTGGCGGGGGCGAAGCGGACGGTCCGCGAGGAGCTGCGCTCCATGGGCATCGACATCCGCGACGTCGACCAGCCCGTCGGCACCCTGTCCGGCGGCGAGCGCCAGTCCGTGGCCATCGCCCGCGCGGTCCACTTCGGCGCCCGCGTCCTCATCCTGGACGAGCCCACCTCCGCCCTGGGCGTCAAGCAGGCCGGAGTCGTCCTGCGCTACATCGCCCAGGCGCGCGACCGGGGCCTGGGCGTCGTCTTCATCACCCACAACCCGCACCACGCCCACCCGATCGGCGACCGCTTCCTGCTGCTGAACCGGGGGGCGAGCCTCGGCGAGTACGCCAAGGCGGACATCACTCCCGAGGAGCTCACCTCCCTGATGGCGGGGGGTGCCGAGCTGGAACAGCTCGCCCACGAGCTGAGCCGGAACGGCCCTCCGGCCGGGCCGGGGACACCGCCGCCCCCGTGAGCCGGGGCGGACCCGGCAAAAACGCCGCTCCCCATGAGAGAGATGAAGCGGGCAGGCCGGGTGAACCGTTCAGAAGTCGAAGGACTCCACGTGGATGCGGCGGCCGGGGACGCCCGCGCGGCGTAGGGCCTGCCGTGCCGCGACCGTCATCCCGGCGGGGCCGCACAGGTAGACGTCGTGGACGGCCAGCCCGGGGATCAGGGTCCGCAGGGCGCGCCCGGTCAGCGGCACGTTCCGCTTGCCGGCCGACCCGGTCAGCTCGTCCACGGTGTAGTGGACCGTGGCGCCGCGCACGGCCGCGATGGCGTCCAGCTCGTGGCGGAGGATCAGCTCCTCGTCGCGGCGCGCCATGTAGACGAGGGTCACCTCGCCGGGCAGCGTCTCGAAGAGCGCGCGCAGCGGGCTGATGCCCACGCCCCCGCCCACCAGCAGCACCTGCGGCCTGCGGCGCCGCGCGGCGGTGAGGGCGCCGTACGGACCCTCGGCCCACACGCGGGTGCCGGGCCGCAACCCGGCCAGCGCGCGGCTGTGACCGCCGACGCCCTTGACGGTGATCCGCAGGAAGCGGGAGTTGGCGGGCGCCGACAGCGAGTAGGGATTGGCCGTCCACCACATGCCGGGGGCGAGGAACCGCCACCGGAAGAACTGGCCGGGTTCCGCGCCCAGCTCGTCCAGACGCTCACCGGTCAGATAGACCGACACCACCGAGGACGACTCGCGGCGGACCTCGGCGACCCGGAGCCCGTGGCGCAGGGCGCGGTGGACGGGGACGAGGAAGCGGTGCCAGACCAGCAGGGCGACGACGGACACGTACAGCGCGTACCAGAACACGCTCATGACCGCGCTGCCGGCGAAGTCTGGCCCGGTGAGCTGGTGGCCGAACCCGAGGAAGACGGCCACGTAGGTGACGAAGTGCAGATAGTGCCAGGTCTCGTACCGCATCCGGCGCCGTACCTCGCGCACCGAGACGACCGCGACGCCGATCAGCAGCAGGAGGGCGACCGCCGCCTCCAGCATGGCCGGGCCGTCCAGGAGCAGCCCCGCGATCCCCTCCAGCACGCCCGTGCCGGAGCGCGCCACGTGGGCCGCGACGGCGAACAGCATGTGGGCCACCGACAGGACGATGGTGTGACGGCCGCCCGTCGCGTGCCAGCGGGCCAGCCGGTCGGTCCCGACCCCCCGGTCCAGCGCGGGGACGCGGGCCATCAACCCCAGTAGGACGGCGCAGGCGTAGCCCGCGAGCAGGCCGGTGAGCCTGCCCGCCCAGGCCAGTGCCTCGGTGATCCCGGAGATCGAGGCCAGGTCCGGCCAGCACGTCGCGGTCGCCGCGACGGCTCCGGCGCAGATCAGGGCGAGGACCAGGGACGGCCGCGCCCGGCGCGCGGGCGGGCGGACGTGAACCCTGCGCCGCCGCGTACGCGCGCCGGAGTGTGCACCCGCGCCGGAACGCGTATCCGCACCGGAGCGCGCACCCGCGCCGGGCCGCGGATGCGTGCCGGAGCGCGGGTCCGTGCCGGGCCGCGGACGCGCGTCGGGGTGAGGACGCGTGCCGGGCTGCGGATGCGTGTCGAAGTGCGTATCCGTGCTGGAGCGTGGGTCCGTGCCGGCGTGGGGATACGTGTCAGGCTGCGGACGCGTGTCGAAATGCGTATCCGTGCCGGTGCGTGGGTCCGTGCCGGGGTGGGGACGCGCGTCGGGGTGAGGACGCGCGCCGGGGTGCGGGTACGCGCCGGTATGCGGGTGCGTGCCGGAGTCGGGGGCGGGGGCGGCGCCTCTCACGGCTCCAGCCGGGTGAGCTGGCCGCCGTGGGTTTTCTCCATGGCGGCGGCGAACGCCTTGGTCTCCTGGTCGGAGCCCGCCTTCTGCTCGCTCTTCGCGACCAGGACGGACTGCGTGAGGTACTCGCGCGCGTCCTTGGTGAAGAGCCGGTCGAACGCGGCGCCGTCGGCCCGCTTCAGGGCCGCGAAGTCGTCGGGAATCACCATGCCCGGTATGTCATGCCCCTCGTGCTCGTTGCTCTCCGGCACCCCGGACCGCCGCAGCAGTTCGCGCAGTTCCCGGAGCGTCGTACGGCGATCGTCGACGTGCTCCTCGGCGAACCGCCTGAGCTTCGGATCGGAGGTCTTGCCCGGCGCCAGTTCCAGCAGGCGTACCGCCTGCTCGGTCATCGGGATCATCAGCTGCAGCCACGCGATGTCGGTGCCGTTGAAGGAGCCCGACGCGCTTCCGGTCGGTGTGGGGAGCGCGGCGGGACCGCTTCGCGACGGCGGGTGGTTCGCCGCCGTATGGGTCTGGGGCTCGGCCGCGACACATCGCGACACCAGCAGGACGGTGAGCACGACGAGTACCAACGCACCGATCGTGGACGCCTTCATGCCGCTCCTTCGCTCGCCGTTCCCTTGGTGAGGCGAGGCCCGGTATGCCGGGCCTCGCCCCGTTCAGGTCAGACGGTACGCTTCCGTCCGAAGACGGTCACCTGCCGTCTCAGGGGGTGCCGTCGGCGCCGCACTTGACGACCGGGCGGATGCAGTCGCGCACGCGGCGCTCCATCTCGGCCTCGGGCCAGGCGTTGAAGAAGTCGGCGTGCATGGTGTAGCCGGGGCCGGACGAGAGCCGGAACTTGGCCGGGTCACCGCTGACCGGGTAGCGCAGCACCTGGCGCAGCTTGGGCACGATCACCGGGTGCGATGCCGGGCAGGCGCCGTTCACCGGGTAGGACATGTGGCTCTTGTGGTCGGGCGAGTCCAGGTCCTTGCCGTTCCAGCAGTGCGGGAAGTCCAGGTAGGACTCCATCATCTTGCCGGCCGGGCAGTTGACGAAGTTCTTGGAGGAGCCCACCTCGCCGGCGTGCAGGCACGACCAGCGCGAGCTGCTGGTGGGGTCGTTCGGGCCGGTCGCCTTGGCGTTGCCGGCCACGATCCGCAGGCCCAGCGGCAGCGCCCGGGTCTGGGCCATCAGCTCGTCCTTGATGCCCTCACCCAGGTAGTAGAACGTGGTGCCGGTCGGCTCGACGGGCTTGTCGTCGCTGTAGAGGGTCGGCACCCAGTACGAGGAGAGGTCGGCCTTCGGGCTGCAGGTGGTCCCACCCTCCAGCAGGCTGTCGATGTCGGAGTCGGCGTTCGTGGTGGTGTTGCCGAAGAAGCTGTGCATGTGCGACCCGCCGGCGAGGCCCGGCATCACGATCGGGTCGTCGGGCAGCCGGTGGGTGTAGGGGCACTCGGCGAGGAACTCCGCCACCCGCACCGCGCCGGGCGGGACCGGGCCCTTGGGCAGGTTGCCGCCGGAGGGCACGGTCGGGGTGGTGCTCGGCTTCGGCGTCGTGCTGGGCTTGGGAGTGGTGCTCGGCTTCGGGGTGGTGCTGGGCTTGGGGGTGGTCGTGCCGGTCGGGGTGGCGCTCGGCTGCGGGGTGGCGCCCGAGCCGGTGCCGTAGACCTCGAACTCCCACAGCGAGACCCCGTACCGGGAGGAGCGCTTGGTGGCGTTCAGCCGGACGTAGCGGCCGGTGGCCGAGACGTCCAGGGTCTGCACCCCGCCCTTGCCCGCGGTCGTGGTGTGGATCGTCTTCCACTCGCCGCCACCGGGGGAGGTCTGGATGGTGAAGGCCGTGGCGTAGGCGTTCTCCCAGTTCAGCACGATCTTGTCGATCGCCTTGGACGCGCCCAGGTCGACCTGGAACCACTGGGGGTCGCTGAAGGCGCTCGACCAGCGGGTGTCCTCGTCGCCGTCGATCGCCGCCGAGGCGGGCAGGTCGCCCCTCTCGGACGAGGAGGCGGTGGCCTTGCCACTCTGCGACAGCGGGGCGTCGGCCGCGCTGGCGGGGAGGACGCCGTTCACCAGGGAGGCACCCAGGATGGTCACGAGGGCACCGGCGAGCGCGAAGCGGCGGGCTCGCCTGCCGGGTCCGCGACCCGGGGCCGTGGTGCTCGGAACAGTCTCACTCATGTGGATGAGGTCCTTAGGGGGTCGGGAGGTGATGGACGTGATGCTCGACGGCGTCTCGGCCGGACCGGTTCGTGGCCCGGCGTGTCAGCGGACGGCGTCCGGTGGGGGAGGTGCCGGCGGTGCCGGGAGGCCGTGACCGCTCCGGCAGGGGGCCCCGGCCGGGAGGCGTCCGGAGGCCGCCGCCGGTGCTGGCGGGGGAGAGGGCGAGGCCGTGCCGCTCGGACGGGGTGCGGGAACGGGGGCGCGAAGACCGTCGCCGTGCACGACGGTACCGCACTGAACAGGACATATAGTCCTGTGACAGCGCCACGGTGCGCCTCCCCGATGCCACCGCCATGAGCCTCCTTCGCCGTCACACCCGGCGCCGGGCGTGTTCTGCTCCTGTACAGGAGACCGGCGGGGGGACGGGCGACAACAAAAACTCAGAAAAAGGGCGGAGAAAATTTTCGTTGTCCATCTGACCTGCCGACGGTCTCCATAGAGGGGGCTCGTCGGTCTTCCGCTATGAGGAGTTATGGAGAGAATCGTCCCTGCCCGCGCCCGGCATGACGCGGGGACGACGAACCGTGGACGACGACAGGAAGCGGAGTGCGATGCTCGGAACCGGTAGGGGCGGACCCGACACGGCGATGGTGGCCGCGGCGCGCGACGGAGACCAGCGGGCGCTGGACGCCCTGGTGGCCGACTCCCTCCCGCTCGTCTACAACATCGTCGGGCGAGCGCTGAACGGCCACACCGACGTCGACGACGTGGTCCAGGAGACGTTCCTCCGGGTCGTCCGCGCCCTGCCCGACCTGCGGGACCCGCAGGCGTACCGGTCCTGGCTGGTGGCCATCGCCGTCCGCCAGGTGCGCGACCACGAGCAGGACCGCAGGACCACCCAGCACCGCAGGGCCGACCTCGACACCGCCGAGGAGGTGCCCGACCCCGCCTCCGACTTCGCCGCCGTGACCATCCTGCGGCTCGGGCTCACCGACCAGCGCCGCGAGGTCGCCGAGGCCACCCGCTGGCTGGACGGCGACGACCAGGCGCTCCTCGCCCTGTGGTGGCTGGAGGAGACCGGCGAGCTCGGCCGCGCCGACCTCGCCGGAGCCCTCGGCCTGTCGGGACGCCACGCCGCCGTACGCGTCCAGCGGATGAAGGAGCAGGTCCAGACGGGACGCACCATCGTGCGGGCGCTGCGCGCCGACTCCGGGTGCGCCGAGCTGCGCGCCCTCACCGCGAACTGGAACGGCGTCCCCAGCCCGCTGTGGCGCAAGCGCTTCGCCCGGCACATCCGCGACTGCGCCGTCTGCCAGGGGCGCACGGCGGGCCTGCTGCCCATCGACCGCCTGCTCAGCGGGCTGCCGCTGCTGCCCCTGCCCATCGGCTTCGCCCTGCACCACCTCAACGCCGTCCCGCCCGCCGTCGAGGCGGTGGCGCACGCGACCTCCTGGGGGGCGTCCCACGGCGCGCACGCCCTGGAGACGGCGCGGCCGGGCCTGTTCGCCTCGCTGCCCCCCGCCCCGATCGCGATCGGCGGCGCGACGGCCGTCGTCGTCACGGGTGTCCTGATCTTCGGGCAGCTCACGTCCCCCGCCCCCGAGCCCGCCCCGCCGCTGGCCGTGCCCACGCGGACGGTCTCGCCGCCGCCCTCACCCCCGCCGCTGCCGTCGCCCCAGTCGGCGAGCGCCACGCCCGAGCCCTCCCCGTCTCCCACCCCCGCCCGCAAGAAGGCCTCCCGCACCCCCACCCCCACGCCGACCCGGACGACGACGCCGCCGCCCGCCGCCGTCGCGAGCTCCCCCCGGAAGGGCGTGGGCGTGTGGAAGATGCCCGGACTCAGCACGGCCTTCGCGAAGTCCGGCGCGAGCTGGTACTACACCTGGTCCACCCGCCGCGAGGGCGTCACCGGCCCCCGGGCCGACGGGTTCGTCCCGATGATCTGGGGGTCGGGCAGCGTCACCCCGGAGAACCTCGCCGAGGCCAGGAGCGCCGGGCCCTACCTGCTCGCTTTCAACGAGCCCGACCTGCCCCAGCAGGCCAACATGAGCGTGGAGGAGGCGCTGTCGCACTGGCCGAAGCTCATGTCCGCGGGCCGCGTGCTCAGCAGCCCCTCCGTCGCGTTCGGCGCCGCCACCCCGGGCGGCTGGCTGGACCGCTTCATGACCGGCGCCAGGGAACGGGACTACCGCGTCGACTTCATCGCGCTGCACTGGTACGGGGCCGACTTCCGCACCCAGCCGGCGGTGAGCCAGCTCAAGTCGTACGTCCAGGCCGTGTACAAGCGCTACCGCAAGCCGATCTGGCTCACCGAGTACGCCCTGATCGACTTCTCGAACGGCACCCGCTACGCCAGCGACGCCCAGCAGGCCGCGTTCGTCACCGCCTCCACCAAGATGCTGGCCTCCCTGCCGTACGTGCGGCGCTACGCCTGGTTCGGCCTGCCCTCCTCGGACACCGAGCCCAACAGCGGGCTGTTCCGCCACGACGGGACCGTCACCCGCGCGGGCCGCGCCTTCCAGGCGGCCCGCTGACCGCGCCGGTCGTGCTGGCTACGCTGACCGTGCTGGTCGTGCCGGCCGCGTCGTCCCGGGGCGGCACGCGGGTGGATACCCTTGCCGGGTGCCCGACCCGTACCTGACTCCGCAGGACACCACGGAACACGAGATCGAGATCAAGCGCTCCCGGTTCCTGTGCGCGGTCGGCCCGGCCCCCTCGGAGGAGGCGGCGAAGGAGTTCGTCGCCACCCGCAGGCGGCTGTACGGCGACGCCACGCACAACTGCTCGGCGTACGTGATCGGCGGCGACCGCCTGGTCCAGCGGGCCGACGACGACGGCGAGCCCGGCGGCACCGCCGGGACCCCGATGCTGGAGACCCTGCTGCGCCGGGGCGTCGCCGACGCGGTGGCGGTGGTCACCCGCTACTTCGGCGGGGTGAAGCTCGGCGCCGGGGGCCTGGTCCGCGCGTACGGCTCGTCGGTCGGCAGGACGCTGGACCTCACGCCGCTGGTCGAGATGGTGCCCGCCCAGGTCATGACCGTGACCGTGGACCACGTCAGGGCCGGGCGGCTGGAGAACGACCTGCACGCCTCGCCGTACGAGGTCAGGGAGGTCGTCTACGGCGAGGAGGTCGGCTTCCGCGTCGCGGTGCGCGAGCGGGACCTGCCCGCCTTCCCCGGCTGGGTCGCCACCCTGACCGCGGGCCGGGCCGGGATCGAACCGGGCGAGGCGATCCACCTCCGGGACACCTGACCCGCTCCGGGGGTGCCTGGCCAGAACCAGGTCCGCGTCCGGCTGGTTCCGGGTCCACGTTCGACTTGTGCCGGCCTGTGTCCGGCCCACCTCCGGGGCACCTGACCCGCTCCGGGGATGCCCGGCCTGTGCCGGGCTCGCGTGGGGCCGCGCCTGACCGCCCGGACCCGCGGCTGGGAACGCGCCCGGCGCGCCCGTGGGAACCGGGGACCTTTCCCCGTGGAAGCCCCGGACACGCCTCGTCCCCGCGAGCGGTAAATGTGGGATGGGTCACACTCGTCATGGGGCGACGGCGCCGATCGGCGGTCACGGTCACCCGCTTCCGGGCCGTGAGGGGCTTCGCGGGCACCGCCGCCATCCCCGCCCTGGCCGCGCGATGCCCCGCTGACGTGCGGGAATCCCGGAGAACGACCGGCCGTCACGGCCGGGTGGCGGGCGGCTGGGGTTTTCCGCAGCCGCGCTCTGCGGCGCGCGCCAGACGGGGCGGGGAGCGTTCCGCATCCACACCGTACGCAGCTCTCCGTAGCCTTGTCCCTATGAGTTCACCGAATGTCGACGGGATCGCCGGATGGGCGATCAACCTTATGGAAACCCTGGGTGCGCCCGGGGCGGGGCTGGCGATCGCGCTCGAGAACCTGTTCCCGCCCCTGCCCAGCGAGGTGATCCTGCCGCTGGCCGGGTTCACCGCGAGCAAGGGGAACATGGGGCTGTTCGACGCCGTGCTCTGGACGACCCTGGGATCGGTGATCGGCGCGCTGGCGCTGTACGGGGTCGGGGCCCTGCTGGGCCGGGAGCGCGTGGTGTTCATCGCCTCCAAGCTGCCGCTGGTCAGCGTCTCCGACATCGAGAGGACCGAGGCCTGGTTCGCCAGGCACGGCAGGAAGACCGTCTTCTTCGGCCGGATGATCCCCATCTTCCGCAGCCTCATCTCGATCCCCGCGGGGGTCGAGCGCATGCCGATCATGATCTTCACCCTCCTCACCACCCTGGGCAGCCTCATCTGGAACACGGCCTTCGTGATGGCGGGGTTCCTGCTCGGTGAGCAGTGGGACCTGGTCGAGCGGTACATGGGCGTGGTGTCGAAGGCGGTGCTGGCCGTCGTGATCCTCGCCGTGGTGGTCTTCATCGTGGTCAGGCTGTCTGACCGGCGCAAGGGCAAGCACCACGCCTAGCCGCTGACGCGCCGAAGGGCCTGCCGGACGACGGCGGGGCTCGCGCCCGGGGCCCCCGCTGCCCCGGCCGACCCCGTCCCCCTCCCGGCGGGCCCTTGATCAGGACTGCGACGTCCCCTCCTCCGTGGAGACGAGTTCGTCGATCAGGGCGAAGAAGGCCTGGATTCCCGGCAGGTTGCCGCCCTTGGCGCGGGAGGCCGCGAAGTCGGCGGGCGAGCGCCACTCCACGATGTCCAGCCACTCCCCGTCGGGCAGCCGGACCAGCTTGGCGTCCAGGAAGCCGTCCCGGTCCGCCCGGAAGTCCGCGATCATCCCGTCCCGGGCGGCCAGGAGGTCCGTCGCGCGCTCCGGGGAGACACGGAACCTGGTGATTTCCACTGTCGTCGTCACGCCGCGACAATATGGTCAAATTTAGTGACAGTCAAAATCGGTGACTAAATTGGAGGCGTGCGGTGTCGAGGAGCGAGCGCAAGCGGGAGCGGCCCGACCTGGGGATCCTGTCCGGCCGGACGCTGTTCGGCCTGCAGAGGGAGCTGTTCTCCCGGCTGTCGGAGATGGGCCACGCGCGGGTCAGGCCGCGGCACGGGGCCGTGCTCGCGTACCTGGACGTGGAGGGCAGCCGGGCCTCCGACCTGGCCGCGTGGTCGGGCCAGCACAAGCAGGTGATCGGCAACCTGGTGGACGAGCTGGTTGCCCTCGGGTACGTGGAGCGGCGGCCGGATCCCGCCGACCGCCGGGCCAAGCTCGTCGTGCCCACCGAACTGGGCCGCGATCACATGGTGAAGTCGGACGCCGTCCTGGTGGAGATGGAGGCCGAGCACGCGCGGGCGGTCGGCGAGGAGGCGTACGCGGAGTTCAAGCGCGTCTTCCAGCTGGTCGCCGAGCGCCAGGCCGGGACGAGGTGATCGTCGCCGGCCCCGCGGGGTCCCGGCCGCCCTCGGATCAGGCTCTCGAATCGAGCTCTCGAATCAAGCTTTCGGGTCAGGCTCTCGGATCAGAGTCTCGGATCAAGGTCTTGAACCAGGGTCTCGGATCATAGGCTCGAATCAGAGGCTCGGGTCAGGGGGAGGTCGATCCGGCGCGCCGCCGGTGGCGTGAGCGGGCCAGGTCGTGGGCCGTGCGGAGCAGCTCCCGGATCGCCGGTTCCGTCCGCGGCCCCGGGTTCACCACGGCGAGCCAGCCCAGCGTGCCGTAGACGGGGTGCGCCATCACGGAGTCGGCCACGCTCGGGTCGGTCTCGCCCGTGGCCGCGTCGCGCGGCTGCCGTCCCGTCCAGCCGACGAAGGCCTCCTTCCCGGCGAAGAGGTTCAGGCGGAAGGCGCCGGGACGGTCCAGCCGTGACAGCTCGTCCTCCGGGTAGTCCTTCGTCACGATCGTCGCGAAGGGCTGGGTCGCCTTCGGCACCTCGCCGTCGGGGGCGTAGTAGAAGAACGCGTCACCCCAGCTGATCTCGGGTGAACCGTCGCCGGGAGCCGGCCTGAGGGTGAGAACCCCGTCGAGGCCGGCGAGGAATTCGATGATCTCGTCGATACTCATGTGTTGTAGCGTTTCATTCATGTCCTTGTGGAGACTTCGCCCCGGAAACACCCAGGTCGACGGGTGAGAAGTCGCAAGTCGGCCGTCATGCGGACGGCCGACGTCGCGCGGCGTGCCGGGTGCTCGGTCCAGCAGGTGCGCAATCTCGAACGCGACGGCGTGCTGCCTCCCGTGGCGCGCACCGGCACGGGATACCGGGTCTACGACGAGACGCATCTGCTTTCCGCGCTGGCCTATCGGGCTCTCGCCGCCGGCGCGGGGCCGGTCGAGGCCAAGCGGATCATGCGCGCGGCGCACGCGTACCCCGCCTCGGACCTGCTCGCCCTGCTCGACGCGGCGCACGCCCGGCTCGACACGGAGCGGCGGGAGCTCGGGCTGGCCAGGGAGGCCGCCGCGACGATCTCCGGGGAGGCGATCGGCGACGTCCGCCCCTCGGACGTCATGAGCGTCTCCGAGCTCGCCGTCGCGCTCGGGGTGCGCCCCTCGGCGTTGCGGCACTGGGACGCGGAAGGTCTCGTCGTGCCCCGGAGGGCCTCCCCGGGAGGACCGCGACGCTACTTCCCGGACGACGTCCGGGACGCGCGGATCGTCCACCAGCTGCGCATGGCCGGTCACCGCGTCGCCTCGCTGCGGGCCCTGATGCCGGAGCTGCGGCGCACCCGCCGCTGGGACGAGGTGACGGCCACGCTGGCCGCCCGGGACGCGAGCATCGACGCCCGATCGAGGGCCCTCCTCGACGGTGCCGCCGCACTCGGCCCCCTGCTCCCGCCGGTGGGCTGAGCGTCGTACGCATGCTCTCGTGCCCCGGATGCCGGGACGACCCTCGGCCGGTTCTCGTCAGGGTGTGGTTTTCCGCAGCCCGGAAACGGCCATGCGCCTCATTACGGTCCCGTCCCGATGGTTTGTAACCTCTGGGGCATGTTGGCTGGATTGATGGAGAGCCTCGGGGCGCCGGGCCGGCCGGGCGACGCGAAGGACGGCACGCGTCCCGTCGCCGAGGGGCTGCGGCTGCTGAGCGCGGTGGTCCTCGGGGCGGCCACCGCCCTGCTCGACGTCGTGTTCCTGCTGCTCACGCTGCCGTTCGCCGGTCGCCCGGCCGTGCGGGGGGCCGCCCGGCGGCTGGCCGTGCTCGAAGTCCGCCGTCTGCGTCTCGATCCCGCCGCCCTCGACCTCGGCGCGGATCTTCCGGACGGGCAGGAGTCGCGCTACCTGGCGGCCAGGGTGCCGGTGGGCGTGCTCGGCGGCCTGGTGGCCGCCCTGCTCGTCGTCGGCGCCGGGATGGCCGCCGCCCTCGCCTGGTCCTGGGGGAGGGGCCTGCCGTTCGACGGCATGACGCCGAGCGTGCCGCTGCTCGCCTACTTCCTCCTGGGGGGCGGCGTCATGCTGTTCCTGGCGCTGTCGGGCCTGGTGGGGGTGCACGCGATGGAGCGGTGGCTGGCCGCGCGCATGCTCGGTCCCGACCCCACCGAGGCGCTGCGGCGCCGCATCGCCGAGCTGGCCGAGAGCCGCGCGGGCGTGCTGGCGGCCGTCGACTCCGAGCGGCGCAGGATCGAACGGGACCTGCACGACGGGCTGCAGCAACGGCTGGTGGCGCTGTCCATGCTGGTCGGACGGGCGCGCAGAGGACGGTCCGAGCTGCTCGGACAGGCGCACGAGGAGGCGCAGCAGGCACTGGCCGAGCTCCGCGAGGTGGCCTGGCGGGTCTACCCCTCGGGGCTGGACTCCCTCGGGCTCGCCAACGCGCTGGCCGGGGTCGCCGAACGCTCCGGCGTCCCGGTCAAGGTCGTCTGCGAGCTGCCCGTACGGCCGCCGATGGCGGTGGAGACGGCGTCGTACTTCGTGGTCAGCGAGGCGGTGACCAACGCGGCCAAGCACGCCCGCGCCACCACGATCACCGTCGAGGTCCGCGAACGCGGCACAATGGTCGTCGTGCGGGTACGGGACGACGGCGTGGGCGGGGCGAGCGCGGCCGGTGGCGGGCTATCGGGCCTGGCCAGGAGGGTGGCCGCGCTGGACGGCCGCCTCGGCGTCGACAGCCCGCCCGGCGGGCCCACCACGATCACCGCGGAGCTCCCGTGCGGGTGATCCTGGCCGAGGACTCGACCCTGCTGCGCGAGGGGCTGGTCCGGCTGCTAGTCGAGGAGGGCCACGAGGTCCCGGCCGCGGTCGGCGACGGCGAGGCGCTCGTCGCCGCGGTCGCCGAGCACCGGCCCGACGTCGTGGTCGCCGACGTGCGGATGCCGCCGACCCACACCGACGAGGGGCTGCGGGCGGTGCTGGAGATCCGGCGCCGCCACCCGGGGACGCGGGTGCTGGTCCTGTCGCAGTACGTCGAGAAGCGCTACGCCACCGAGCTGATGACCGGTGACGTGGACGGGGTGGGCTACCTGCTCAAGGACCGGGTGGCCCAGGTCGCCGACTTCCTCGACGCGCTCGACCGCGTCGGCGCCGGGGGAGCGGCCTTCGACCCCGAGGTGGTACGGCAGCTGCTGGCCAGGACCACCCACGCCGACCCGCTGAGCCGCCTCACCTCCCGCGAGCGCGAGGTGCTCGACCACATGGCCCAGGGCCTGACCAACGCCTCCACCGCCGAGCGGCTGCACGTCTCCCAGAGCGCCGTCGAGAAACACGTCAACGCCATCTTCGACAAGCTCGGCCTGCTCCACGTCACCGGCTACAGCCGCCGCGTCCTGGCGGTGCTGCGCTATCTCGGCTCCTGAGCCCGGGTCTCGGCCTCCGGCGGGGTGTCAGGCGACCCTGATGTCTATCCGCGGGGAGCGCTTCGGGTCCATCCAGCGCAGCACCTTCAGCAGTTTGTCGACCGGCAGGCTGACGCAGCCGCTGGTGGGCACGCCGGTGTTGACGTGCAGGAAGATCGCGCTGCCCAGGTGGGGGGTGCGTTCCCCGGTGTTGTAGGCGATCACGGCGCCGTAGTCGTAGGCCGGGGGGTTCAGCATGTTCTCGGGAGAGACCCCCGGATCGGCGTGGCGGGCGTCCACCCACGTGTTGTAGAGGGGACTGGCGGAATCGTCGTCCCACTTGTCGTGGGAGCGCGCCTGCCGGTAGGGGAACCTCACACCGGGATCGGGCTTGGCCCCGAACATGAAGTCGAACCCGTACGTGCCGGACGGGGTGCGCCCGTCACCCTCCCGCTTCCGGCCCGGCGGGGCGATGCCGCTCTCGCCGACGTTCGCCGTCCACGGCCCGTACGTCCTCACCCAGCGGCCGTTCTCCGCGGTGTAGGCGACCAGCGTGGCGGTGCTCCTCTGGTAGGCGTCGGCCGTCACGGTGATGAGCTGCCGTCCCGGCGACGGGGGCGGCAGGGCGGCGGCCGTGGAGGCGGAGGCGGCACGGGCACCGGAAATCCCGCCGAAGGCCATGACGAGCGCGAACAGCGCGGCGCTCACGCGGAAGGCCGTTCTAGAGACCGCGGGCGATCTCCGGTCAACGTTGTCCATACGTGCAGGTTAACCAGGTGAGAGGCGTGCTCTGTATGGCTAAGGGCCAGGTCAGAGCCCTGCTCACGTTGGAGGCCTCGCTCGCGCCGGGCGTTCTCGGCCCCGTCGTACGGTGACGTCGGCCCCGGCTCACACCCGCCGGAACTCACCGGCCGGGGTCCCACGCCGTCGAGACGGCCACCGGTGGCTCCCGCCGTGGACGGCACCGGGAGATCTCAGCGCGAAGGCGTCGAAGGCGTCGAAGGCGTCGAAGGCGTCGAAGGTGTTGGAGGTGTTGGAGGTGTCATTGGCCGTTCTGGGAGAAGTGCTGGTAGTCCTTCGAGGTCGACCATGATCCGCCCCAGACCCAGCCGATCTTCTCGAACGCGCGAACCACCTTGTCGCCGGGGTTGATGACTCCCGGCCGGTCCAGGGGGCGCCGGACGTAGTCCTTCGCGTTCGGGGGATCGACGGTGCCGCCTGGATAGGGATGGATGTAGGGGTTCTCCCGGGTGTTGACGTCGATCGCGAGGCCGTAGGCGTGCTGCGACCACGTGCCGCTGGTCCCGACGCGCCGGCAGTTGAAGGCCGAGGTGTTGTCCGCCGCCATGGAGGCGTCGTCGCTGCCCTTGTAGACCTCAACCGGCTGCATCCGCCGGATGGGGAAGCGCTGTCCGTACAGCTTCTTGAAGACCGAGACGACCTGGCCGGCCACCGACTTGTTGATCACCATCTTTCCGGTGTGGGGCCTGCCGTCGAAGCCCCAGTAGGTCATGGTGATCATCCTGAGGTCGGCGGGTCCCACCGGGCACCCCCGACGCCAGGAATAACGAAGCTGGCCCGGAGTCACCGGCGTCACCGTGGCGGTGAACGCCTGTGGTGCGCCCGGGGCAGCAGGGGTCACCGGCGGAGACGCCTGTGGTGCGCCCGGGGCAGGTGTCGCCGACGGGGACGCCTGTGGTGCGCCCGGAGCGAGGGGCACCGGCGGGGACGCCGCGACCGTCACCGCGGCGATGCCGGTCACACTGAGCAGAGCGAGTGCCGCCGCGGCCGACGTGTGGCCTGGAATGAATCCCATCTCCCCAGACTAGGACCCTCCATCTGCCCGCCCTCATCGATACCCCGCCCTGGCGAGATGCCGGGAGGCCGCGTGGACGGCGCCTGCGAACCGTAAGGGCGGAAGACGCTCCACAGGCTTCCTAGGCGGAGGAGAGGCCGCTGAGACCGGTTGCCGCGGCAGGGCAGCGGTACGTGGAGGACGCGCCGACCGGCTATTCCACGTACGGTGCCTGATCGCTCAGACCGATCTCGATACGGCGCCACAGGGCGGGATGGACGGGATGATCGTCCAGGTCGGTGGGGGTCACCCAGCGCACCTCCCGTGCTTCGCGGGTGTCCGGCGCTATCGTGCCTCCGACCACGCGGGCCCGCAGGCAGACGTTGACCGGTTGCCGTACCTCGTCGACCTTGTCCTTGTGCATGTAGACGATCACGTGGTCCGGAGAGGAGAAGACGCCGACGAGGCCGGTGATCTCGACTTTCAGGCCGGTCTCCTCCTCGCATTCGCGGACGGCGCACTGCGCGACGGTCTCGCCTTTCTTGAGGCCGCCCGTGGGGATGGTCCACAGGTCGTTGTCGGTGCGCTTCAGCAGCAGCACGGCGCCTTCGTCGTTGCGGACGAACACGCTCGCCGACGGCTTGCGGCTCGTCGGCTTGGGAGCGTCCGGGTCCTGCCAGTGGTCGATCCGGCGGCTGCGCTTGCTCACAGGTCATCCTCCTCGACGGGCCGTGCACCCGCCCATACCCGTTCGTAGGACTCCAAGTACGTGTTGTAGTAGGCGCCGTCGATGCGGCGAATGTGCAGCGTTGGTGTGTACGCCGCCAGGATCCCGTAGACGTGGACGTTGACCAGCATCTCGTCGTCAAATCGGTAGATGGAGTTGTACAGCGGAGTGTCGTGCAGGCGGATCTCCACCAGGGGAGGCATGTTCTGCGTGTAGTGGGCCATCACCGCCGCGACCCGCCCGGCGACGCCGCCCCCGATGCGGTGCTCGGCGTCGCGGTACCCGAGCTGCTTGCCCTTGGGATCTCCCAGGAGCAGCCTTACACGGGCACCCGCGTTCGCCTTGGCGATGAGGGTGGGCATCCAAGCGGGGTGCTCCTCGGTGAGGAACAGGCCCGCGTACGCGAGCAGGTCGACAGTGCGCTCGGCACCGCGCAGCAGTTCGGTCCACAGGTGCCGGGGGACGTCGCTGCGCCGCGGGTAGGTGGCCACGAGCTCGGCACCGGCCAGGGAGGCGCCGTTGACCGTGTCGGGCCAGAGGTAACTTCCCTCTTCCCGAAGAATCGCGGCCACGCGGTAACGCGTCTTCGGGTAGGGCACCGACTCGCCGCTCAGCCAGCGCTCGACGGTTTTGGTCGACACTTCAGCGGCCTCCGCGAGGCTCGCGATGTCGTGTCCCGCGCGGTGAAGCGCTCGGCGAAGGCGTTCGTTGACCACACCGCCATGTTGCCATCTTTCGACAACTTCCGACGTCTATTTCGCAGATAGTTGTCGGCAGATGTCTGGCAGTGTCGATGCGCTGTCCGGTTACCCACCGTCACCCTGAGAGAACACCGAGCGAGGATCACCCTTGCGCGACTGAGGCATCACTCACGGAAGCCGACACATGACATCTCCACAGTTGCAGGACGCCGACGCTTCACAGGCTCCCCCTGACCCTGCGGTACTCATCACACAACTCGTTGAAGCCGCCCAGAAGCGCGGTCTGACCGTTAAGCGGGTCGCCTCCGCGATCCTGCTCTTCTCCCGGTCACCCGACCACAGCCAGGCAGGACCCGAAGAGCAGGTGATGGCCCGAGCGTTCTTCACCGGGCTGTCTCAGTTGGTGGTTCTCGTGAAGGACCGCCAGACGCCGCAGCCGGAAGGTGAACCGGTCCGCCTGGCCTGGTACTGGTGGTGGCAGGGGGACCGTTCTATCGGTCCAGGCAGATCCGACGAAATGGAGCGTCTCGCCGACGCAGCCGACATCGACGCGGCAGCCGCCCGGATCGCGTACGTCCTGAGCCTCGATGGCGAGTCCTCCACCATCCGAGCACGTCAAGCTACCCCCTGAGTCCGCTGAGGCGCTGCCGGCCGACGTGCCGATCCCCCTGGCGCCGACTAGACGGTCGTGGTTCACCCGCTGATCGCAGTGGCGCTCGCCACGAGTACCCGGCACGACGCGGAAGTGGCCTGTGTGATCGTTCCCACCCCCCACACTGAGTCGCGGCGGACCCGCGCGGCCCGCCTGGCCGTGGTGAAGGAGATCTGCTACTACGAGGCACCACCGGTGCCGCACACGAAGGAGAATTCCTGTGACGACATCGGCTCCTGGTTCTCTTCCGCAGCGCACCCTCGGCCGTTGCGGCATCACCGTGCCCGCTGTCGGCATCGGCTGCTGGGGCATCGGCGGACCGGCCGAAAATCTCGGCCTGCCGATGGGCTGGTCCACCGGCGCCTCACCGGAGGCGGCCGCCACGGGCCTGGAGACCGCGTGGCAGATGGGAGCCCGCCTGTTCGACACCGCCGACGTCTACGGGCACGGCCGCTCCGAACGGCTGCTCGGCGACCTTGTCGCGCAGGTACCGCGCGAGGAGATCGTGCTGGTGTCCAAAGTCGGCTACTTCGCCGGTACCGCGCCGCACGGCTTCGACTCCCGGCACATGCGCCGCCAGCTTGAGCAGACCCTGGACAACCTGCGTACCGGCTACCTCGACGCCTACTTCCTGCACCATTCCGATTTCGGTGAGGGGGAGCGGTGGCTGGAGCCCGCAGTGGAGGCGATGCGTTCCTTCCAGCGCGAAGGGCTGATCCGCGTGGTAGGTATGCGGGGTCCTCACCGGTTCGCCCGAGACCGCCTCACCGTCGTCGCCGACCAGCGCAGCGACAAGATCGCCCGGTTTCGGACGGTGTTCGACACGGTGCGCCCGGACCTGCTCGCGGTCCGCGACCACCTGCTGTCCCCGGCAGCCCGTTCCGAGGGCATCTTCGCGTTCGCCCGGCAGCACCAGGTCGGCGTGCTGATCAACAAGCCGCTGGCGCAGGGCCTGCTGACCGGCGCCTACGACCCGGCCGCCATGCCGCTGTTCGGCCCCGGCGACCACCGCTCGCGCAAACGGTGGTTCACCCCCGCGGCGGCCGAGATCATCGCCGAAGGGCTGAACGAGCTGCGCGGCCTGGTCGGGTGGCGTCGCGAAGACCTGATCCACATCGCCCTGTGGGCGTGCCTGGATCGCTGTGAACAGGCGGCTGTGCTGGTCGGGTTCACCACTGCGGAGCAAGTGGCGATGAACCTGTCCGCGCTGGGCGCGCCCCCACACCCCGAGGTGATCGACCAAGCTCGCACGATCATGGGGCAGGTGCAGGCCCGCCTCGACGCCCAGGGGGAGGTCTTCACCGACGAGACGGTGAAGGCACGCCAATGAGTGGAGACGACCGCCGGCAGCTCAGCCTCCTGCGGCCGGGGGAGCACCACGCCCGCCCCGACCAGGTGCGCATCCTGACGTTCAACGTGCAGCACGCCAACCTCGCCCGGTCCCGGAGGCAAGCCGACTGGCTCGCCGCCCAGGACGCCGACGTCGTCGTGCTGACCGAGGTCACGCCTGGAGCGCACGCCATCACCCAAGCGCTGGGCGAGCACGGGTTCACCGTGCATCTGGGCGACGACGGCGGCGCGGACTATCTGACGGTCGTCGCCTCCCGCATCGGCAAACAGGAACCGGTCCCGCGGATCCGTCCCGGCTATCTGCCGCACCGGTGCGGCGCCATCCGCGTCCACCTCGACGACGGATCCAGCGTCGGAGTGGTGGGCCTGTACGTGCCCTCCCGCGGCCCCCAGGAGCGGCGCAACGTCGACAAACGCCTGTTTCAGGACGCGGTGGCGGAACTGCTGCCCGCCCTGGCCGACGACCTCGCGGTAACCGGCCCGATCGTCATCGCCGGAGACCTCAACGTCGTCGAGCGGGGTCATCAGCCGCATCATGCGGTGTTCGGCAGGTGGGAGTACGGCTTCTACGACGCGTTCGCCGCCGCCGGATACGGCGACGCGTTCCGCCACCACCACCCCGAACTGGTCGATCATTCCTGGTACGGGCGCCGCAGCGGCGCCGGCTACCGCTTCGACCACATCTTCAGCTCCCCGGTCGACGCGATCGCCGACTGCCGCTACGTGCATGAGCCCCGCATCTCGGGGCTCAGCGATCACGCGGCGATGACCGCGATCGTCACTCTGCCCACCGGCACCCTCTAACCCCTTTCACCGCGCAGCCCTGAGCGCCCCTGCGGCGCCACAGGGCGGGTTCGTCATGCCCTCATTCACGTATCTCACGTACGGAGGCTTCGCATGCCCCCCATCATCGGCGCCGGCCACAGCCTGCTCCTGGAGGCCATCGGCCGACTCAGGTTCACCCCACTGCCCCCCGCCCAGCAGCAGGTGATCCACGACATTCCCCGCAGCCAGCCCAACGCGCTGCGCGACGCCATCGCCGGCCTCCTGCCCGGTCGTAACGTGGTGCTCACCGGGACGCTGGAGCGGCGGCTGCTCGCCGTCAGCACCGGCCGGCCCGGCGCGTGGCTGCTGGCCGACCTGTCCGGGCAGCCGCACGAGACACGCGCCTGGCCTGACTGGGCCACCCAGCACGTGCATCTGGACACCCCCGCCGCGTGGATCAGCCATGCCCTCCTGGCCCCGGCCGCCGTGACCCGGCTGACCCGGCCCCGTATCCTGCTCGCCGCCCTCTACCGGCCCGAACACTTCCCGCTGCCGCGTTTCCCTCTCGCTGTTTCCGACCTGGCCCGTGCAGCCCGCTCCACTCTGTCAGGCCGGGTCGACCTGATGGACATGCAGCTTGGCATCACCATGGACGACATCATCAGCGCGGTCGGCACCAAGCAGCCCGACATCCTCGGCATCAGCGCGACGTTCGGCCAGCACGACTTGATGATCCGCCTACTGGACGCCGTCCAGGGCAAGGTGCCGCTGATCCTCGTCGGCGGCAGCCTGACCGTCCGCAACGAGGCGCTGCTGCTGGAGCGCTACCCGCAGCTGCTCGTCGCCCGCGCCGCCGGAGAGCCGACCATGCGCGACGTCATCGCGCACTGGCACGGCGACCTTGAGCGCGACCAGGTCCACGGCATCGGCTACGTCGGCGCGGCACGCGGCGGCGCGATGGCCGTCGGCCGACGCCGCACCGCGGCCGTGCCCAACCGTGACGCCGACGACTTCTTCCCCGAGCTGGACCTGCTGCAGGCCACGTTCGCCCATCAGGGGGTGATGCAGCTGGAGACGAGTCGCGGCTGCACCAGCCAGTGCTCGTTCTGCCCGCGCGGACACAAAGGAATGTGGGCGGGCGGCGCACCCGAGCGACTGCCGTGGATGCTGGACGCGCTGAAGGAGGAGTTCGCCCGCCACCCCGAGATCTCCCGCACCCTGTACCTGGTGGACGAGGAGGCCATCGGACGCGGCGACGACGCCGTCCCGCGGGCCTTGGCCGTCGCCGCCGAAATCGCCAAAGCGGGCTTCAAATGGGAGTCGTCGTGTCGCATCGACCAGATCGTCCACCCCGGCCACGACCGGGCCTGGCACATCGCGCGGGCCGAGATGTGGCGGGCCCTCGTCCGCGACGGGCTGCGCCGCATGCTGTTCGGGGTGGAGTCCGGCGTCACCTCCATCCTGCGGAGGTTCAACAAAGAGACCACCGGCGAGCAGAACGCGGTGGCGATCCGCACCCTGTCGGCGCTCGGCGTGCCCACCAGGTTCACCTACATCACGTTCGACCAGCTGATGAGCACGGAAGAGCTGCGCGCCACACACGCCTTCCAGAGGCGAACGGATCTGCTGCTGCGTCCGCTGCCACACCTGAGCGCCGAGGAGATCGTCGACGGCGTCCGCGACCCGGCGTTCGTCGTCGAGCACAGCACTGGACAGTCGTTCTACACCGGCATCTCCTACATGCTGGTGTCGATGGAGCCGCTGGTCGGCGCCGCCTACACTCGCATGATCCAAACCGCAGGCCTGGCCGGGGAAGTTCGCCCGTCGATGGGACGCCTCGAAGCTCGTTTCGCCGATCCGCGCATCGGCATCTGCTCCGAGCGGGCGCAGCTGTGGGTCGACCGGCACTTCGCGCTGGACTATACGCTGAAGTCCCTGGAGAAGGTGCTGGACGGTGAGCCGCGCCGTGAGGTCCGCGTGGCCCGGGTCGTCATCAAGGACGCCGCGTACGCCGTCTTCACCGCCATGATCGATCTCATCGACGAGCACACCGAACCATCGCGGCTGAGGCAGCTCATCACCCGGCTGGACGCCATGTTGGACGAGCATGTCGAGGTGCTGCGCAGTCGCATGGCCGTCACAGTGCCGGGGGTCGTCGCGGCGCTGCCGCCGCGGGCCGCCGACCGGCTCGTCCGCGAGCACAGCCGGTGGGCGGCCACGACAGGCTGGGCATCGATCAACGCGGCTGATCCGTGTGGGACCTGACCCGCTGTGGGTCAGGCGGGCTCGGAGATCGGCACCCAGTTGAATTCGGGGCAGTAGCGGGAGTACGTGGACAGCTTCCAGGCCGCGTACTCCCGCGTCCGGCCGGTGGCGCGCAGGAGATGTTTGACCCAGGTGTGGGCGATCCGCTCCTCCCGGCTCATGCCGGTGTCGATCTCGTCGAGCATGCGGCACGCGACCGCGAAGTCCTCTTCGGTCAGCGCCGACAGGTCGATCTCGACACCGTCGACCTCGAAGGAGAAGACCAGCCGGGTGGTGGTGAAACGGGTGTAGCGCTCGCCCTTGAATGCCGCGTGCGGGGTGAGCGCCGCCATCAGGCCCTCGCGACCGGCGACCGGGTAACCGATCCCCAGGTCCAGATCGCTGGTCTCCAGGTTGAGCTGGATCCCGAAGGAGCCGACGTCGCGTGGCGTGTGCCCCGTCCAGGACTCGACAAGGTGGGCCGCCGTGGCACGGACCCGCAGGAGTCGCTCATCCTCAGCGCGGCGCGCCTGCCAGAACGCTTTGGCCCGGCGGAACTCCTCGGCGGTGAAGGACTCGGGGACGGCCCACCCCGCGGCCATGATGGCCTCCAGATCGAGGCTCGTCGCCGACCCACCTGCGGAGATCGTTTGATCGGTCATCAAGCCAGCGTAGTAACACCGGCATCACGAATCTCGGGAGTTTCCGGATTCCCGCCCTCAGGCGGTGCTGACGGGGCCGGTCAAAGAGCTTGGCAGGTCATGCGACGGCATCAGGCCAGGCTCGACGCCGTCGATTCCCGAGGAGAGGGGGCACTCACCAGTTGCCGGGCCGCTGGGGTCGTGGGCATCGGACGCATCGGACGCAGTGTCACGGCCCGGTCGAGACGATGCCGGAGGCCGAGGTCACCCGGCGGACGAAGGGGCCTCCGGTGCGGCGCGCGTTCTTGTCGGTGCCGGATGCCATGATCGGCCGATGCCGGAGAACAGTGTTTCGATCGCGTCGTTCTGGGATGCCTTCGCCGCTTCCTTCGACGAGGAGGCCGACCACGGCCTTCGTGATCCGGAGGTCAGGACCGCATGGGCGGAGCGCCTGCGGTCGTGGATGCCCGACGCGCCCGCCGACGTCCTGGACCTGGGGTGCGGCACCGGCTCGTTGTCCCTGGTGCTCGCCGGGCAGGGGCACCGGCCGGTCGGGGTGGATCTCGCGCCGCTCATGGTCGAGCAGGCTCGGCGCAAGCTCACGGAGGCCGGTTTCGACGCCGTGATGATGGTGGGTGACGCGAGCGACCCGCCCGCGCGGGCCGGGACGTCCTTCGACGTGATCCTCTCCCGTCACCTGCTGTGGACCCTGCCCGATCCGCGGGAGGCGTTGCGCCGGTGGGTCGGCCTGCTGCGCCCCGGAGGGCGTCTGGTGCTCGTCGAGGGGCGCTGGGCGAGCGCCGAGCCGGGCGAGGACCGGCCGTACGCGGCGGAGGCGGAGGCGATGCCGTGGATGGGCGGGGTCGAGGCCGAGCGGCTCGTGCGGGTGCTGCGCCCGCTGGTCGAGACGTTGCGTGTCGAGCCGCTCCCCGACTCCAGACTGTGGGGTCGGCCCATCCAGGACGAGCGGTACGCCGTCGTCGCCTTCGCGTAGTGGTTCGCCACGGCCGGTGGCACGTCTCTTGGCGGCACCCCTGCGAGTGCCGGACCTCTATTGCTACATCCGGTGATGTAGCGCGGAGTCGGCCGGGCAACGGATGTGGGTGCCGGGCCGGTCGGGGAGAGTGCCGGGGAGAGGGCCGCGCCCTCCGGAGACCAGGCCGAGGACGAAGGCGGGAAGGACATGACCGAGGGGCGAAGGGAAGATCGGGGAGCGTCGGGTGTGGTGCTGCGACGCTGGCGGGAACGGGCCCTGCTCACCCAGGAAGAGCTGGCCGAGCGTTCCGGGCTCAGCGTCCGGACCATCCGGCGGATGGAGGGCGGCAGCCTGCCACGCGTTCGCAGCACGTCGTTACGGCTGGTGGGCGAAGCGCTGGAACTGAACGAGGAGGAACGCGCGATACTCGCGGCGGACCAAGCTGCGGACCAGTCGGCGGACCAGGGTACGGACCGAGGTGTGGCACCTCCCGAGGCCGGGGCGGCGCCGCAGCCTGGGGGGTGCGGCACCTCCTGGGGCGGCTGGGCGGCCGGATGCCGGTGGCCCGGGTTCGTCCCGCACGACCCGGGTGTGGCCGCGGGCCGTGTCGCCGTGGACGGGGATGATTGATCACGGTTTCGTGCTCGCGCAGCAGCCGTGTTTAAAGACGCGGCACTCGCGATGGCGCTGCCTCGCATACCACCCGGAGACCCCCGCACCCGGAGACCCCCGCACCTGGAGGGCCCTGCACCCGGAGGCGCGCGATGAGGCCCCGGGGGAGCCGCGTGCGACGGTGCCCACTCTTCGTGCTCCCGGACATGGCCCGGTTCTGTGAGAGCCGGGCCATGTCCGGGCGTGGCACCCCTCCGGCCTGCCGAAGCAGGCCGGAGGGGTGCCACGCGAGAACGACGGGAACGGCGGATCAGGCGACGGCCCCGATCCGGTAGCGGCCGCCACCGCCGCAGCAGAACTCGTAGTCCCGGGTCACGTCCCCGCCGATGGTCTGGCCGCCGATGGTGTCGTTGGGGTCGAGGTCGTCGTACTCCATGAGGCGCAGCTGGGCGCCGACGGGGACGCACTTGTCGACCTCGACCCGCTGGCCCGCGGCCACCGACACGTAAGCCGCGCCGGCCGGCCAGATCTTCACGCCGTTGCTCGTGAGGAACACCTCGTCACGGCCGCTCTCGCTGATCGCGAGGGCCCGGAGGCCGTCAAGGAACACGCCGCTGCCGCAGGTGAGCAGGGCGGCGTTCTCCAAGGCCGAACGCTCGTCGGCGGCCGCCGACGGCGTTCCGGTGAACGCGAGACCTCCGGCCACCGTGGCCGCGGCCGCGAGCTTCGACAGTTTCCGCCAAGTGCGCATGTTGGATCCTCTCTGAAACCGGGATTGCCTATGCCAACCGTCGCGCGTTCCGCGGTGCCGATCGAGGACAGCCGGAGGACATTCACCGGCCAGAGCACGGGGACCCTGCGGTCGTCGAGATCAACCGGAGGCCGGCCTGGTCAGGCCGCGCCCCGGCCCAGCCGGTGCCGTACGAAGTTCGGATGGGGATCGCCGACATCGATGCCGTTCTCATCGAGGGCGTTGGCGATGTGGAAGCGGCCCGTGCCGAGGACGAACTCCACAGCGATGGTGCCGCCCGCCACGTCATGACGCGACAACGGACGCCACTCGAGCAGAGCGACCTCGCGGAGTTCCTGGCCGACGAACGACTCGAGGCGCTCGTCCGCGTCGGACCACGCCGGTGTCTGCTCGACGTCCTCGCCGAGGCCACCGCCGAATTCGGTTACGGCTGCAGGAGCACCTTGACGGCGCGGCGCTCGTCCATGGCCCGGTATGCCTCGGCCGCCTGCGCCAGCGGGAGGGTCAGGTCGAAGACCTCGCCCGGGTCGATCTCGCGGTTACAGATCAGCTCGATCAGCTCGGGCAGGTACTCGCGCACGGGCGCGGGCCCGCCGTGCAGGTGGACCAGGGAGAAGAACAACTCGTCACCCGGCAGGGAGACGTCGTGGGAGACGCCGACGAAGCCCAGGTGCCCGCCGGGGCGGGTGGAGCCGATGGCCTGCGTCATCGATTCCTGGGTGCCGACCGCCTCCACGACGCTGTGCGCGCCGAGGCCGTCGGTCAGCTCTTTGATCCTGGCCACGCCCTCGTCGCCGCGCTCGGTGACGATGTCGGTGGCGCCGAACCGGCGGGCGAGTTCCTGGCGCGGCGCGTGCCGGCTCATCGCGATGACGCGCTCGGCGCCGAGCCGTCTGGCGGCCAGCACCGCGCACAACCCGACCGCGCCGTCACCGATCACGGCCACCGTCCCTCCCGGCCGAGCCTGGGCGGCGACGGCGCCGAACCAGCCGGTGCCCAGCACGTCGGAGGCGGTGAGCAGGCTCGGGATCAGGTCCGCGTCCGGCATGCCGGGGGTGGCGACCAGCGTGCCGTCGGCCAGCGGGATCCGGGCCCGTTCGGCCTGCGTGCCGATCGACCCCATCGGCACCCGGTGGACGCACCCGCTCTGGTAGCCCGACCGGCAGATCTCGCAGGTGTTGTCCGAGGCCCAGAACGAGCCGACCACGAACTGGCCCGGCTCGATCGTGGTGACCTCGCCGCCGACCTCCTCCACGACTCCGACGTACTCGTGCCCCATCGGGGCCGGCCCGTCGAGTTCTTCCACGCCCCGATAGGGCCACAGGTCCGACCCGCACACGCAGGCCGCCGTCACGCGGATGATCGCGTCCGTGGGCTCGGCGATCACCGGATCCGGCCGTTCCTCGACGCGTACGTCGCCGGGGGCGTGCAGCACTACTCCACGCATGTGGATCTCCTTTCAGGAAGGGGCGATGGTGCGCGCGGCCCCGTACCGGGCGTCGCCGACGTGCTCCGGCCAGGTGGTTCCGCCGCCCTCCCGCGGCGCCGGGCGGGCCATGAAGCGATCGGGGGCCGTGCCGTGCCGGTGCTTCTCGCCCCGGTAGATCACATCCACCGGACGTCCCCGGTGAACATCCCGGCCGGGGCCTCGCCGGTGGGCGGCCGGGTGATCGGCTGCATCCTGGACCCCTCTTCGACGATCCTCCTCAGCCGCGTGGCGGCGGCCGCTCCTCAGTCGCCCTGTTTCCTGTCGCGGGGCGGCCATTGCGCCTTCGACAGAAGATGACCCGCGCCACGGCGTTCCTTTACCGGGCGGGCCGCCGGTCGCGACCTCACGCTCGACCGCGAGGCGACGGATCCGCGCGCCGGTCCCCGGCTGAACTCGGCCGTCTACACCGCCGCACCCGATACAGCTCTGTGCCTGCTTGCGAGCCGGGCTGCCACCCTCGACCCCGCTTCCCGCCTCCCCTGGCAGGACACACCCCACCAAGCCCTGTCCCGGTTCGATGCCGAGGTGTGATCACCCCATCACCTACTAAACACCCCAGGGGATGACCTACTTCTCAAAAGCCCTTTAAGGCCATAATTATGAGTCAATCATCATTTAACGTAATCAACGGCAAGTGCTCTTCCCTTCCTTTCTCGGGATCGTTTAAATGGAGGCCCATCCCCTCTATGGGTATCGGCAGACCCTTATGCGCATCCGGTCGGCGGTTCTCGCCGTACTTCCGACGTCCTCCCTGATCATTGCCGCTCGGGCGACCACGGTGACCCGTAATTCGGACAATATCCGTAGCGATGTTTCGGCCGCGATAAACGTGGCGAACGCTTGCCGGGCTCGTGACCGGCGGAAATTCCTCACCGGAAAGTGCCGGCCGCCGCGGTGCCGTACAGCGCGGTGGCCCAGGGCGCGCCCACCTTCGAGCGCGGAGACGTCGCGGAGCCCCGCGCCGCCCTGTCCCGCGCCGTCCCGCCCTGCCCCGCCCTGCCCTGCCCTGCCCCGCGCCGCCCAGCCCAGCACCGCTTGGGCGACCGCGCTCCGTGGACCGACGTCGGCGGCCACGGGTCCGCCGCGCGGTGGACCTCCTTCCCAACCGCGGCGCCGAGAGAGGCGTACGCGGATGCCCGCCCACCTCGTGATCCGAGACGGAGAGCTGTGACCACCTCCTCGACCGGCGAGCGCCGCGCGCTGGTGCGCGCGCTCGTCGCGGAGTTCGCTCCCGAAGAGCTGCCCGACTTCGACACCATGACGGCCGCCTACTTCGCCGCACCGGCCGCCGCCCGGCGGGCCCGGCGCACCCGGGACGAACCCGGCGCGTTCGGCATCGACCTCGGCGATCCCACCTTCACCAACCTGATGTGGGGCGTGATCGGCGGCTTGACCACCGAGGCGATCGTGCTGGGAGTGCGCGGCGGCCGCGCGCGGCTCAGGCGGTGGTTCGGGAGCAGGCCCACGCCCGGCCCCCAAGACCCGCTGCCGGAGGCGCCGCCGGACAGCGGGCAGGCCGCGCGCGCCGAGATCGCCGACGTCCTGAAGCGGGCCGGGCGTGCCGACGCGGACGAGATCTCCGAGCGGGTGGTCGACCGGTGGTCGCGCCGGGACTGGACTCCTCCGGCATGACGACGGCTGTGCGCTCGCGCCGGGTCAATCCCTTCCTCCTTCCGGCCGCGACGACGTCACGGTTCGTCCTGCTGGTCACGATCATGCTGGCGGCCGCGGGCACCTCGGCGGACCTTGTCGCCGGCGGGCCGTCGCGATGGCTCGAGCCCTACATCGCCTGCGACCGGGCGGCCGACGCCGCGGCGTCGGCCGGAGGATCGGCCGACGCGCTGGCCGTGACGTACATGGACTGCCTGCGCGGCGTCGGGCTCGACCGCGCCCTGGTCGGGCTGTGCGCCATGGCGCTGGTGGCGGTCGCCGTCGGCGCGCTCTACTTCGCGCGCCCCCGGCTGACCATCAGGCGGCAGCACCTCGTGCCCGCCGACCCCGTCGTCCACGCCGAACTGTACGAGGCGGTCGCCAGGGCCGGGCTGCCCGGCCGGCAGCCGGCACTGCTGCTGGACGTCAACCGCAGGTCCTCCGGTGGCCGCGCCTTCGGGCACGTCGGCCGTCGCTACGTGCGGATCAACATCGGCACGCTCCACCAGGCCAGGCGCAGCGGCGACCGGGAGGAACTCGACGCCCTCGTCGCCCACGAGCTGGCGCACCTGCGCAACCGCGACCTGGACCTGACGAACCTCACACTGGCGACGTGCTGGGTGTTCGGCGGGCTGGTCGCCCTGCCCGTCCTGGTGTACACCGCGCTGTTCCAGCAGGACCGGCTGGTGGACCTGGGGCTGCGCACGCTGGGCACCGCCGTGGTGATCGCCGCGCTCACCACGGCGGTGCTGCGGCTGCGGGAGCACTACGCCGACGTGCGCGTGACCACGCCCGCCGACGACCCGCCGGGCGACGACCCGCTCGGCGGCGGCCCGCTCGGCGACGACTCGCCCGGCAGGCGCCCGCGCCGGCTACGGCCGCTGGCGCGGCACCCGTCCGACCAGGAGAGGGCGGAGATCGTCCGTGACCCCGGTGTGCTGATGCGCTGGATGCCCGCCGAGACGTTCGGCGCGGGGATCGCCGCCGGGCTCGGCACCTGCCACCTGTTCGAGACCACCCGGCTGTGGCTGGACGGGGTGGGCAACTGGGAGCGCACCGCACTGCAGCTGGCCGGGCTGGTGTACGGGGTGCCCGTCGCCGCCATCCTGGTGGCCGGGGCCTACCGGGCGGCGCTGCTCGCGCTGGCGGAAGGGCGGCGGCCACCGCGCGGTGGCCTGGCCGCGTGCGCCCTGGCGGCGGGCGTCATGGTCGGCCTGGTGGCCGCGCCGTCCAGGATGAGCCGGCCGTGGGCGGAGAGCGCCGCGGCCTCGCCCGGGGCCGCCCTGATCATGGCGGCCGTCCTGCTCGCGCTGTGCCTGTTGTTCTGCCGCTGGCTGGCGGCGACCGCGACGTCCTGGCTGCCGGTGGCCCGGGCCCGCACGCTGACACCGGTGTACCTGGGCGCCCTGGGGCCCGCCGCCCTCGCCTTCGGCCTCTGGCTCGGCGCCTGGATCGAGATGACCGTCATGGCGCTGGACACCCGGAACGTCGTGAACGGCCTCAGCGCGCTTTTCGCCGAGTTCTTCGACGCCGCGCTGCTCACCGGGCTCCTGGGCGCCCTGCTCTACCCGCTCGCCTCCTGGCTGAGGTATCGCGGTGACGAACCGGCCCGCGCGCTCCACCTGGACACGGACGTCGCGGCCGGTCTCCCCGCGGTCAGGATCCGGCCCCTGGTCGCGCTCGCGCCCGCGGGCCTGGTCCTGCTCGCGAGTGCGATCGTGGAGGCCGTCACCCCCCTGCCGGCGGTCTCCGCCCTGATCGCGGGCGCGGCCGACGGCACGACCGGCACGCAGTACGACGCGCTCCTCATGCGACTGGCCGCACTGGTCGGAGTCCTCGTCGGGGTGACGTTCATCGCGGCCGTCGTGGTGGCGGTGGCGGTCGGCGGGCGGGCCATGCTGGGCCCCTCGCACGCCGTGCTCGCCGCTCTGTCCAGCGCCGCCGCCGCGATCGGGGTGTTGGTGGCGCCGGTCGCGGTGGAGGTGTGCGCCACCACCCCCGGATGCGGTGCGATCACGCCGGCCAGGCAGGTCGGGATCGTGCTGCTGGTCATCCTGGCGATCGGCGTCCCGGTGAGCCTGGCGGGCGCGGGGCTCGTGGGCGCGGCGGGCGGCGTCGTCAGGATGGTCCGCCGGCGCGAGGTTTCCGTGGCCCCGCCACGACCACCCCGGCACTGGCTGCGCAGGGTGGCGGCGGGGGTGGCGGGCGTCTCGGTCGCGATGTGGCTGGTCTTCGCCGTGCTCTCCTGGCTGGGGCAGAACGGGTTCCTCGACGACTCCTCCGGCTCACCGACGACGAGCGCCGCGTCGAAGGTCCCGCCACCCGGTCCGGCGGGCGCCCGCACCGCCCGCGCCGCCTGCCCCGCGGTACGGACCCTGACCGTGCCGTCCATGGTGCGCGAGGACTACCGCCTCAACTGGGCGATCGACTTCGCGCGGATGGCGGAGAGCGATCGGCCCTTCCTGGTGGCCGTCGGCCGCGCCGGCTACCCGCGAAGCCGCGACCACCACGGGGAGATCGTCCACCTCACCCGTGCGGTCGGCCAGTACTGCGTACGGACGTGACCGGTGCCGCCCGGGGCCGGGCGCCCGGCGGTGCCGCCGTGGGCTTCACCGCCATGGGCTTTCACCGCCGTGGGCGGGCGCGGGCGGTGCGGGGACGGCCTCGGGTGCGGACCGGGTGCCCACCGCCGGAGCCGGAATCCCGGAGTCCCGGAGCCGGAGTCCCGGAATCCCCGGGGCCGGAGTCAGGAGCGGAGCGGGTCCTTGTCGGCGGGGGAGAGGTCGCTGGGCCAGAGGCGGTAGACGTTGAGGCGCGTCTCGTAGTACTTGTCCGTCTCCCCGACCCACTGCATGCCGATGCGCTTGGCCGTTCCCGCGCCGCGGTCGTTGTTCACCCGGACGACCGCGACGAGCTCGTGGGCGCCGATGGAGAACGCCCACCCGGCCAGGGCGCGGCCCGCCTCGGTCGCGTAGCCGTTCCCCCAGGCGTCGGGGGCGAGCTGCCAGCCGATCTCGATGTCCTCCTCGTCCGGCGGCAGGTACCTCAGGGAGAGGCCGCCGACGACCCGCTGGTCGGAGTTGCGGACGATCGCCCAGCGGCCCAGCGGGGGTGTCAGGGTGCTGCGGCTGCGGGTCCAGGACTCCAGGGTGGCGCGCATCGCCTGCTCGCCGTCGAGCCGCGTCATCGCGGGGGACAGCCACCGGGTGACCTCGGGGACGCCGTAGATGCCGAGGGCCTCGGCGGTGTCGTCGGGACTCCAGTCACGCACCGTGAGGCGAGTGGTGGTCAGTAGTGCCATGTTTTCCTCTCCCTGACGAGTTGGCCGGCCGTGCGGCGACGAGAGGACGCCGATCTAGAGGAAATATCGTTTTCTTGCCGGAAATGTCCGATGTATTGCCCTTGTGAGGGTACGCCCATTATCCGGCCGACGACCAGACCGGGCGGGAACCGCCTGGTCGGGGGCGTGCCCGTACGGAGGGTCAGCCCTCCAGGGCGTACTGCATCACGCGGAGCTTGGCCTGGGCCTCCGCGAGCTCGGAGGCGGGGTCGGAGTCGCCCATGATGCCGCAACCGGCGAACAGGCGGGCCCTGGGGCCCTCGATCTGGGCGCAGCGCAGCGCGATGCCCCACTCTCCGTCACCCCGCGCGTCGATCCAGCCGACCGGTCCGGCGTACCCGGCCCGGTCCATGCCCTCCAGCTCCCGGATGACGCCGAGCGCCGCCCCGGTCGGGGTGCCGCCGACGGCGGCGGTCGGGTGCATGGCCGCCACCACGTCCAGGACCGAGGCCCCGTCCGACAGCCGCCCGCTCACCGGGCTGGCCAGGTGCTGGACGTTGGAGAGCACCAGGAGCTCGGGCTCCTCGGGGATCTTCAGCTCGGCGCAGAGCGGGTCGAGCGCCTCGCGCACCGAGGCGACCGCGCAGGCGTGCTCGTGGCGGTTCTTCTCCGAGGTGAACAGGGCCGTGCCGCGCGCCATGTCGTCGGCCTGGTCGACGCCCCGCGGGATCGTACCGGCCAGCACCAGGGACTCGATGGTCTCCCCGGTGCGCCGGACCAGCAGCTCGGGGGTGGCGCCGACCAGCCCCGCGCAGGAGAAGGTGTAGCACTCCGGGTAGCGGTCGGCCAGGCGGGCCAGCAGCAGCCGGACGTCGATCGGCCGCTCCGCGACGGCGGTCAGGTCGCGGGCCAGCACGGTCTTCTCCAGGTGGCCCGCCCTGATCCGCCGGACGGCCCTGGCCACGGCGTGCTCCCACTCGGGGGCGGTCAGGCTGCCGTCGCCGTACCGGATCCTGCCCGGGGCGCGGAGCGGGGTGACCGCGTCGAGCCGCCGTTCGCCGACGGTGGTCAGCCAGGCGCGGCCGTCGCGGCGGGCCAGGATGGTCCGGGGGACGACGAGGACCGAGCCGGGTGCCTCCGGGTCGAAGGTGAACGAGCCGAAGGCGACGGGCCCCGAGCCGGGCGCCGTCACGTCGTCGTCGACGCGCGCCTCGCCGAAGAGGTCAGACAGCCGGTCGCGGGCCCAGTCGAAACGCCGGGGGCCGGGCGGCACGGCCAGGCGGATGGCCTCGCCCCAGGCGACCAGGCCCTCCCCGTGCCTGACCCAGGCGTAGGGGGCGGTCTCCGGCAGGCGCGCGAACAGGTCGCCGGGGTCGTCGACGGGGGTGGTCGTCACCGCGAGAGGACGGGTTGATCCGAGCGCTACACTCACCCCCGCCACTCTATGCGGGAAACTGAACGTGTTCGACGGTGGTTCTCCCGTCAGCACACGCGCCACGCGGTGTCAAGAAAACCAAGGTACTCGGTCAACGGGCCGTACTGTCCTGGCCTGCGGTGATACATCCGAAGCAGACGCGATCTCTCAGCGGAGGTGTCATGCTTCGCACGACTGTGACAGCACTCACAGGACTGGCCGCCCTCGCGACCGCCTGGACGGTCCCGGCCGGAGCCGCCCGGACGGAGCAACCCTGGCGGCCGGTGGTCATGGCCGCGCTCGGCGACTCCATCAGCGCGGGTTTCAACGCCTGCGGCTGGTACCTCACCTGCGTCTCGCGCTCCTGGTCCACCGGTGACCACCAGAGCGTCCGGAGCCAGTACGCGAGGTTGCGCGCCCTGGACACGGCGATCACCGGGCACAACGTGAACCTCGCCGTCCCCGGCTCCACCAGCGCCGACCTCGCCGGGCAGGTGACCCGGGCGGTCGGCAGGCGCGCCGACTACGTGACGGTGCTGATCGGCGCCCAGGACGCCTGCGTGTCCGAGGAACGGCTGATGACCCCGGTGGCCGTCTACGAGAGGCGGGTGGCCGAGGCCCTGGCGCTGTTCCGGGCCGGGCGGCCCGGCGGCCGGGTGTTCGTGGCGAGCGTCCCCGACATCAAGCGGCTGTGGCAGATCGGCAAGGGCAACCCGGTGGCGCGCGGCTTCTGGGCGGTAGGCCGGATCTGCCCCACCATGCTGGCGCGGCCCACCTCGACCTCGGCGGCCGACCGGGCGCGCCGCGACCGGGTGCGCGCCCGGGTGGCCGGCTACAACGCCGCGCTCGCCAGGGTCTGCGCGGCGTACGGCCCCGCCTGCCGGTTCGACGGCAACGAGGTGTTCAGGCAGCGGTTCACGGTCGGCCACCTCAGCCCGTGGGACTTCTTCCACCCCAACGCCGCGGGCCAGAAGCTGATCGCGGAGAAGACCTACGCGATGATGCGCGACTGGCTCACCGAGACCGAGACCGGGACCGGGACCGGGACCGAGGACGCCGCGGCACCCGTCCCCGCCCCCCTCCCGGCCCCCGCGCCCGTCCTCTGACTCCGTGCTCGTTACGGGACCCCGCGCCGCTCAGAGCCAGCCGTTGTGGCGGGCGGCGCGGGCGGCCTCGATGCGGTTGCGGGTGCCGGTCTTGCCGATCGCGGCGGACAGGTAGTTGCGTACCGTGCTCTCCGACAGGTGCAGCCGCCGGGAGATGTCGGAGATCGTCGCGCCGTCGGCCCCCGCGGCCAGCACGTCCCGCTCGCGGTCGGTGAGCGGGCTGGCACCGGCGCTCAGCGCGGCGGCGGCCAGCGCGGGGTCGATCACCTTCTCGCCCGCCAGGACCCGGCGGATCGCCGCGGCGAGCTCCTCCACGGGGCCGTCCTTGACCAGGAACCCCGCGGCGCCCGCCTCCATCGCCCGCCGCAGGTAGCCGGGCCTGCCGAACGTGGTCAGGATCAGCACCCGGCAGCCCGGCAGCCCGTCCCGCAGCCCGGCCGCGGCCTCCAGGCCGCTGCTCCCGGGCATCTCGACGTCCAGCAGGGCGACGTCGGGGCGCGCGGTGAGCGCCGCGGGCACGACCTCGTCGCCCCGGGTGACCGTGGCGACGACCTCGATGTCGTCCTCCAGGTCGAGGAGCAGGGCGAGCGCGCTGCGCATCATGCCCTGGTCCTCCGCCAGCAGCACCCTGATCACGGGAGTGCCCATGGGAGCGGTCACGGGAGCGTCACCCTCAGCAGGAAGCCGTCGCGGTCGCGGGTCTCCAGCGTCCCGCCGAGCGCGACGACCCGCTCGGTCAGGCCGCGCAGGCCGTTGCCCAGGGGCCTCCCGCCGCGCCCCCGGCCGTCGTCGCGGATCTCCAGCATCGTCCCCTCCAGGGTGATCTCGCAGGTGCGGGCGGCGCTGTGGCGGACCACGTTGGTCACCCCCTCCCGTACGGCCCAGCCCAGCAGGGCGTCGGCCTCCGGTGCCAGCCGGTCCTCGGTGACGGCGACGGTGGCGGCGATGTCCGCGTCGGCCAGGACCGTGCGCGCCGAGGCCAGCTCGGCGGCGAGCCCCCGGCCACGGTAGCCGGTGACCGCGGCCCGTACCTCGGTCAGCGCCTCCCTGCCGACGGCCTCGATGTCGGCGGCCTGCCGCGCCGCCGCCTCGCCGTCGCGGAGGGCCAGCCGCCGTACGGCCTCCGCCTTGACCACCATCACCGACAGGGTGTGCCCGAGCAGGTCGTGCAGGTCGCGGGAGAACCGCAGCCGCTCCTCGGCCACCGCGACGCGGGCCAGCTCCTCGCGGGTCTCCTGGAGCTCGTCGATCACGGAGAACAGCTTCATCACGATGCTGACCACCAGGCCGCCGATGGCCGTCCCCCACGTGGCCAGGGAGATGCTCGTCCAGCTCGCTCCCGCGCGCCACATCACCACGACCAGTACGAGCGTCAGCGTCGTGAGGAGGGGGTAGACGGACCTGCCGCGCAGCACGGCCCCGCAGGCGATGGTCATCAGCGGCGCGAGGTAGAACCAGTTGTGCGCGAACCCCGCCAGCAGCAGGAAGGCCACCACCAGCAGCGCGGCCAGCGCCACGATCGCCGCGCCCCGCCGGTCGCGGAAGGACAGCCCGATGCACAGCACGTACAGGGCGGCGAAGGCGGCGATGCCCAGCGCGGCGGGCAGCACCGGTCGCACGTGCCCCGCCGCGAGGTCGCTGATCGGAGGGTAGACGATCAGCAGCCACGGATAGAAGGCGAGCTCACCCGGGCCTCCCGCCCGCCGGCGCCTTCCCGGCCTTCCCCGCGTGGCCCTCTCCGGTTCTCCCCGGCCCGCCGGCTCCGGTACGTCAGGCTCCGTCGCCTCCGGCACCCCGGGGTCTGCCCGCCTCACCTGTCGCGTCTCCCGCGGCCCCTCCGGTTTCCCGCTCACCCGGCCACTCCTATCACGCGGTTCGTCCCACTCATCCCACGCGCCCGGACCGGCGGTAACCGTACACCGCCAGGATGCCGAAGGCGACCAGCCAGCCGGTCAGCGTCAGCGCCGTGGCCACCCCGGGCGCCTCCCCGAAGGCGACCTTCCGCGACAGGTCGGCGTAGCCGAAGCTCGGCGTCCACTCCGCGACGGCCCGCAACCAGGAGGGGAAGGCCTCCGTGGGCAGCCACAGCCCTCCGATGATCGCCATCGACATGTTGGCCGCGATGTTGAGCACGGAGGCGGTCTGGCCGCTGAACAGGTAGCCGAAGGCCAGGCCGAGCAGGGTGAAGGGCAGCGAGCCCGCCCAGAGCAGGAGCACGATCGAGATCCACTGCCAGGCCTCCATCCGTACCCCGTTGAGCAGCGCCGCCGCCAGGGACACGCCGATGATCACGGGAAGCACCACGAGCATGCCGGTGGCCGCCTTGCCCGCGACCACCCGCACCGGGGCCAGCGGGACGATCCGCAGCTGCCGCAACCAGCCCGCCGACCTGTCCTCGGCGATGCCGCCGCCGTTGTTGAAGGCCGAGCCGATCGCGCCGAAGGCGGCCATGTTGACCATCACGTAGAGGGCGGCCATGACGCGGTCGTCGCCCGTCACGCCGAGGTTGGTGAAGAGGAGGTACATCGTCACGGGCATCGCGAAACCCATGATCACGTACGCCGGGTCGCGGAGGGTCCTGGTGACCTCCAGGCGGATGTAGCCGAGCATCACACCTCCACCTCCGTCAGCGCCGCCGCCGATCCGGATACCGGCCCCGATGCCGGCCGGGGTGCCGGTCCCGCCGGCCCCGCCGGTTCTGTCAGTTCCGTCAGTTCTGTCAGCGCGATGAAGGCGTCCTCGAGCGCGGCGGGGACGACCTCGATGTCTCGTACGGCTCCCGCCGCCGCCAGGGCCATGACGGTGGCGTCGGCGTCGCGGGTACGCAGGTGGGCCCGGCCGCCCCGGATCTCGGCGGAGACGACCCCGGGCAGGCGTTCCAGCGGGGCGGCGTGCCCGGCGGCGGTGACGCTGACCGTGGACAGCGCGACGAGGCGCTTGATCTCCCTGCTGGTGCCGTCGGCCGCGATCCGGCCCCGATCGATCACCACCACCCGGTCGGCGTACTCGTCGGCCTCCTCCAGATAGTGGGTGGAGAACAGGATCGTCTTGCCGCGCGCGGCGAAGGCGCGCATGCTCTCCCAGAACTCCCGCCTGGCCCGCACGTCCAGCGCCGCGGTCGGCTCGTCCAGCAGGATCAGGTCGGGGTCCCCGGCCAGCGCCAGCGCGAAGCGGACCCGTTGCGCCTGGCCGCCCGACAGCCGTTCCATCCTGCGGCCGGCCAGTCCTTCCAGCCCGGCGGTGGCCAGCACCTCCTCCAGCGGGAGCGGCGACCGGTAGGTCCCGGAGACGAAGCCGACCAGCTCGCGGACCGTGGTCCGGGGGACGAGGCCGCCCTCCTGGGGCATCGCGGCCAGCCGCCCGCTCCGGATCGCGTTCTCGGGGGAGTCCCCGAAGACGCGCACCGTCCCGGAGCCGGGGGCCAGCAGCCCGAGCAGCAGCCCGATCGTGGTCGATTTCCCCGCGCCGTTGGGGCCGAGCAGGGCGACGGTCTGCCCGGCCGGGATGTCGAGGCTGAGGCCGTCCACGGCGCGCACCGCCCCGAAACGCTTGGTCACGTCCCTGAGAGACACCGCGTCGTTCGCGTCATTCGTCATGCGGACGACGCTACGGAGAGCGCGTCATCCGAGGCAGATGCATTGATCCGGAACCACCCATGACAAATGTCCTGCCGTCCCCGTCCCCGTCCCCGTCCCCGCCTCCGTCCCTGTCCCCGCGACGCCACCGCCGCCGCGACGCCCCGCCCTCCGATCCGCCGGAGTCCTCTCGGACCGAGGCTCCGGCCCGTGAGGACTCCGCGGTGCCCCGAACCCCTCGGCTCGCGAGGACTCGGCAGCGCCCCGAACCCTTCGGTCAATCAGGAGTTCGAACCCTTTGGTCGCGGGGGCCGCGCGGAGCCATGCCCCCCTCAGCCCGCCGGCGCGGCCGGCCTCAGCCCGCCAGCGCGGCCAGCGCGGCGGCGGTCTCCTCCGGCTTGGAGAACATCGGCCAGTGCCCGGTCGGCACCGCGGCGAAGCTCCACTCGGGCCCCGCGAGCTCCGCGAAGAACGGGTGACCCGAGGCGATCATGGCGTGCACCTGCTCCAGCGGGAACGAGCACGTGACGAGCGTCTTGGGCAGCGAGGCCGCGCCACCCTTGAGCATCAGGGGCTGGGTCAGCGTCCCGTACGGCTGCGGGGTCGCGCGGGAGGTGAACCACTCGCGCTCGGCCTCGCCCAGTCCCTCCAGGCTGGCCCCGGCCCGCTCGTGCTCCTCCCACGAGGGGAGCGGGTAGCTCGCCCCGCCTCCCTCGGCGACCCGTCCTTCGATGAACGCCCGCCAGTCGGGCTCGGTGAGGTCCAGCTGGGTCATGCCGTCGGCCGGCGGCCCGCTCTCGACGTAGACGACCCGGGCGACGCGCTCGGGAATCCGGTCGGCCGCGCCGGTGACCGGGGCCCCCGCCCCGCTGTGGGCGACGAGGATCACCTCGGTCAGGTCCGCGAAGACAATGGTGTTGACGATGTCCTGGATGTGGGTTTCCAGGTCGACCTCGGGACCCGCCAGGTGCACCCGGTCGCCGAGGCCGGTGAGCGTGACCGGGTGGACGTCGTGCCCGGCCTCGCGCAGCGGTCCGGTGACCTTCTCCCAGGCCCATCCACCGAGCCAGAAACCGGGGACCAGGACATATGCGCTCATCGTTTCTCTCCTCTGTTCGCCTGGTTTCACCCTAGAATCGAATCCGGACAGTATCGGTCCTGATTTTGAAGGGAATTCCGATGACCGCCGCCCGGGTGCTCGCGCTGCTGGAGCTGTTGCAGGCCGCCCCCGGCCTGACCGGCCCCGATCTCGCCGCGAGGCTGGAGGTGGACGAGCGCACGGTCCGCCGCTATGCGGTGAGGCTGTCGGAGCTCGGCGTGCCGGTCCAGGCCGAACGCGGCCGCCACGGCGGTTACCGCCTGCTGCCCGGCTACAAGCTCCCGCCGCTCATGCTCACCGACGACGAGGCCACCGCCGTGGTGCTGGGGCTGCTGGCCGGGCGGCGGACCGGGCTGGCTGTGGGGGAGGCCGCGACCGAGAGCGCGCTGGCCAAGATCCAGCGGGTGCTCCCGCGCCCGCTGCGCGAGCGCGTCGACGCGGTGTCGGAGACGCTGGGCCACACCGGGAGCGCGGCGCCGAGGGTGAGCACCCCGAGGGCCGGACCGCTGCTCGCCCTCGCCGACGCCGCCCGGCGCCGGGTCACCGTCCGGCTGGCCTACCGCTCCTGGCGCGGCGACGCCTCCGAGCGCGATCTGGACCCGTACGGCATCGTCTTCCACTCCGGCCGCTGGTACGTCGCCGGGCTCGACCACGGCAGCGGGGAGATCAGGACGTTCCGGGTGGACCGGGTGGCGGACGCCGTCCCCACCGAGCGAGGCTTCCTGGTGCCCGGCGGCTTCGACCCGGTGGCCCACGTGGTCGGGTCACTGTCGGCGGTGCCGTACCGGCACGAGGTCAGGGTGCTGCTGGAGACCACTCTGGAGGAGGCCGCCGCGCGGATCCCGGCCGCCACGGCGACGCTGGCCGAGACCTCCGGCGGGGTGCTGCTGGTCACCAGGGCCGAGCGGCTGGACGGGATGGCCCAGATGCTCGCCGGGCTCGGCTGGCCGTTCGCCGTGATCACTCCCGCCGAGCTGCGCGACGAGGTCAGGGCCCTCGCCGCCCGCCTCGTCGCCTCCGCCGACGTCACCCCGCCCTGACCTCGCTCTGACCCCGCTCTGCCCCCGCCCTCGCCGGCGTCTCGACCACGGGATCAGAGCGGGCGCCTGCGGCCGACAGTCACGCGTGGGCCTCGTGCTTCCCGCTCACGGCGAGTCGTGAAGTGGCCGGACAGGGGCCATGCGCTCGTCGATCCCGCCGATCAAGCAGCGGAGATCGCGCCTATCCTGTCCACATGCCGATCACGGACGAGGAAGTGGCTCTCGCGGCAGCGCGAGCAGGAGCCGCTGTGGTGAGAGCCATGTACGGTACGTCGCTGGAGCGCTTCGAGAAAACCGCGACTGACTTCGCCACCTCCGCCGACCTCGAAGCGGAGAGCGCCATCCTCGGCGTCGTTCGCGCCGCCCGGCCGGACGACGCCGTGACGGGCGAGGAGAGCGGACGCACCGGCTCGGCCGGAGCGGAGCGCATGTGGCTGGTCGACCCCCTGTGCGGCACGCTGAACTACGCCGCGCGCAACACGCTGGTCGCGGTGAACGTCGCCCTGCGCGTCGGCCCGGACATCACGGTGGCCGCCTCCGCCGACCCCTTCGCCGAAGAGGTGTTCTGGACGGACGGCGAGCGCGCCTACGTCCGCCGCGACGGCGAGGACGAGGAACTCGTGCCCTCGGCCGGGTCGCGACTGGTGGACGTCAACCTCGACCCGCCGTTCCCGAACGAGCCGGGTTTCCGGGCGGTCCGGTTGCTCGCCGACCCCGGGTTCGCCGAGCGCTTCCACGCGCGCGTCCTGTCCACCACCTTGGCGCTGGCCTGGGTCGCCGCCGGACGGCGGGCCGCGTACGTCACCGACGGGAACCTGCGGGACAACGTGCACTTCGCCGCCGGGATCGCGTTGTGCCAGGCCGCCGGGTGCGTGGTGACGGGCATCCACGGTCAGCCACCGCACACCGGCGTGGGCGGGCTCGTCGCGGCGGCCGACCACGAGACGCACGCCGCACTGCTCGAGATGATCGGCGATGGGTCCCCCGCGACTCCGTGACCACCGGATCGCGAAGATCACGGCATGACACCTCGGCGGATCGGATGCCGGTGATCGTCGGATCGAAGGCGGGGCGCCGCTCACGACGATGCGCGCCGCCGAGGGCCCGGTGATCTGCGAGGCACCGACAGATGGCCGGGTGGTCTGCGAGGCGTCGGCAGATGGCCGGGTGGTCTGCGAGGCACCGGTAGACGGCCGGGTGATCTGCGAGACGTCGGTAGACAGCCGGGTGGTCTGCGAGGCGCCGGCGAACGGGCGGCGCGGGCGAGGCGCGACAAGGTTTGGACAAGCCCGCGTGGCTAGCGTGCACCGTAGCCAAGTCGGGAGCCGCCATGTCCTCTTCGGTGTCAGCCGGTCCGCGAATTCGTTCGGTCGGAAAAGGCGGCGGCTCTTTCCAGATAGCGTGCGGATTGCTGATCGCGTTGAGCGGCGCGCTGACGGCCTTCGCCTTCAACACGGTCTACGCGAGAGGCTGGATCGATCTGGAGGTCTACCGGGAAGGCGGGGCGGCGGTACTGCAGCGTACCTCCGTCTACAACTTGATCATAGGTGACAATTGGCTGAAGTTCACCTATTCGCCGTTCGCGGCGATGCTGTTCACGCCTCTCGCCCTGGTCGGAATGGAGATCGCCGTCGCCTTCTGGGTGCTGATCTCCATACTCGCCCTTGAGGTGGTGATATGGATTCTCGTCGGCCGTACCGCGGTGAAGCACGGTGGCCGACGGGCGACTCGCACGTTGCTGGTCGTCGTCGCGATACTTCCCCTGTACCCGGTGACGCTGACGCTGTGGAACGGGCAGATAGGCATCCTTCTGCTGCTGGCCATAGTCGTGGACCTGACGCACGGCAAAGAGAAGTGGCACGGCATCGGGACGGGCATCGCCGCCGGTATCAAACTCACCCCGCTGATATTCATCCCCTATCTTCTCGTCACGCGTCGTTTCCGGGCCGCCCTCATGACCGGCCTCGGTTTTCTCGGTACGGTGGCCCTCGGATTCCTGCTGCTGCCCGCCGATTCGCGTGATTACTGGGGCGGCGCGTTCTTCGACACGCAACGGGTGGTCGCCGAGCAGAGCGTGAATTTCTTCAACCAGTCGCTTCGCGGCGTGCTCATGCTCATGCCCGCCTCCTGGCCCACCGTGCCTCTCTGGCTCGCCCTGGGCGCGGTGGTCGGCGCGGGCGGACTCCTGGTCGCCGCGCGGACCGCGAAGAAGGCGGGCGAACTCGCCGGAATCACCGCCTGCGCCATCGTGGGGCTGCTCGTCTCACCCGTTTCCTGGCCGCACCACTGGATCTGGTGCGTACCGCTCCTGGTGCTCTGGGCGCAGCGCGCTCAGCGCGTGGACGCTCCGCTCGAGAAGGCGGGCGTGGGGCTCCTGTGGTTCGTCTTCCTCCTGCCGGGATACATCACCCTGGCGACAATTTTTGTGTATCCATCCCACGTGGGAATGTGGCTGGCGTGGTTGATGGGGAGTTATCCGCTCAGTGGACTGCTGACGTTGCTGGCGCTTGCCATTTACTTCGGCCGGAGCGATTGGCGGCCGAGAAAGCGTGGGGCGGGCGACGGCTAGAGGCCTTCGGCGGTCAGGGGCATATGGCCTGACCTCGGTGCGGGTCGGCGGCCGGTTGTCGCGAAGTCCAGCCGATGGTCGCGGCCTGTCCGGCTTCTTGGCGGCATGAACGACCGGGATCGGGCGGCGAATGGTGTCCCGGCAGGTGCCCGCGTCATAGGGCCGTCGGCGGCGACCGGTCCAGGAATCAGAACCAGGATTCAGGAGTCAGGAATCAGGAGTCACCCGAAGAGCTGGGTGAGTTTCTGGAACAGCTCGTAGACGCCGTACGCGAAGGGAAGGCCGACCCAGGTCCAGGCCAGGATCATCAGAGGGGTGTTCCCGGCGGGGGAGCGGTCGTTCGCCATCACGCGTCGCCTCCTCGTTCGTGCCGAATTTCGTGGTGTGCGGCATCCTCGCGGTGTAAAGGATTCTCGCGCTGGACGGAATCCTCGTGCTGGACGGAATTCTCGTGCTGGACGGAATCCTCGCGCCGGACGGAATTCTCGTGCCGGACGGGATTCTCGTGGTGAGCGGGTTTTTCGTGGTGCACGGGATTCACCGGGCGGATCAGCTCGTTGGCCAGGAAGCCGATCGCGAGCAGCCCGATCATGATGTACAGGGAGGTCGTGTAGAGCTCTGGCCCCGACCGGCCCGCGGCCTTCTGCGAGTCGGCGATGGCGTTGACGATCAGGGGCCCGAGGACACCGGCGGTGGACCAGGCCGTCAGCAGCCTGCCGTGGATGGCCCCCACCTGGTACGTCCCGAACAGGTCCTTCAGATAGGCCGGTACGGTGGCGAACCCTCCCCCGTAGAAGGACAGGATGCCGAGCGCGCAGAGGATGAACAGGAACTTGTGGGAGTCCCCGGCCAGGGCGATCGCCAGGTAGAAGAGGGCGCCCACGCCGAGATAGACGCGGTACATGTTCTTGCGGCCGATCAGGTCCGAGGTCGAGGACCACACGAAGCGCCCCGCCATGTTCGCCAGGGACAGCAGGGCCACGAAGCCCGCCGCCGCGGCGGTCGTGACCGGCACGCTGGTGTTCGCGAAGAAATCCTTGATCATCGGCGCGGCCTTCTCCAGGATGCCGATGCCCGCGGTGACGTTGAAGCACAGCACGACCCACAGGAGCCAGAACTGCGGCGTGCGGATCGCGTTGCGCGCGGAGACGTCGGCGGCGGTGACCAGCGGGCGGGCGGCGGCCTTCGCCGGTTCCCAGCCCCGTGGCCGCCAGCCCTCCGGCGGGACCCTGATCAGGAGCACGCCCATCGACATGAAGGCCGCGTAGACCAGGCCGTGCACCAGGAAGGTCGTGGCGATCCCGCCGGTGCCGGTGCCGAACGTCTCGAGCATCTGGTTGGACCACGGTGAGGCGATGAGGGCGCCTCCGCCGAATCCCATGATGGCGATGCCCGTGGCCATGCCCGGCCGGTCGGGGAACCACTTGATCAGCGTGGACACCGGCGAGATGTAGCCGATGCCGAGACCGATCCCGCCCACGAAGCCGTACCCCAGCACGACCAGCCAGTACTGCCTCGTCGCCACGCCGAGCGCGGAGATCAGGAAGCCCAGGGAGAAGCAGACCATGGAGACGGACATCGCCCAGCGCGGGCCGTTGCGCTCGACCAGCGTTCCCCCGAACGCGGCCGACAGGCCGAGCATGACGATGCCCACCTGGAAGGGCAGGGCGCTGGCCGTGCCGGAAAGGTGGAGCGCCGACTCCAGGGGCGGCTTGAAGACGCTCCACGCGTACGCCTGGCCGATGGCGAGGTGCACGGAGAGCGCCGCAGGGGGGATCAGCCAGCGGCTCCAGGTGGGTGGCGCCACCGTACGCGCGCGGCTGAAGAAACCAGAGGAGACGGTAAATGCGGGGGTTTTTACCTGTTCGTCCGGCATGCAGATACCGTATTCCGTAGCCCGCCCTTCGTCGAGAGTGGCTGGTGGGGCAATTGAAACGATTTGATGGGGATGTGCCCGGCGCCCCGATCGTCGTCGGGTGAGGATCGGGATGCCGGACCTGCGGGAGAACACGACCCTGCCCGGCTCCCGGGGCGTCCGACAGGGGAGAACGTCATGGACCTCGTCCACCGATGCATCGTGTTTGACTTATATAAGTTAATCCTGAAATAGTTGTCGAGCGCATGTTCGAGGCTTCGGCGAGCCCGGGGCCTTCAGTGAGCAGGCCGCCCCCGTCACCGAGGGCGCCCTCGTCCTTCACATTTCCTGCCAGGAGTTCACCCGATGTCGCAGAAGATCACTACTTTCCTGATGTTCCAGGACAACAACGCCGAAGAGGCGATCACCTTCTACACGTCGCTGTTCGACGACGCCAAGGTCCTCGCCATCGCCCGCTACGGCTCCGAGGGGCCCGGCCCGGAGGGCAGCGTGCAGCACGCCACGTTCACGCTGGCGGGCGGGGAGTACATGGCCATCGACAGCCATGTGCGGCACGCCTTCGGCTTCACCCCGTCGGTCTCGCTGTACGTGCAGTGCGAGTCGGACGCGGAGATCGAGCGCCTGTACGCGGCCCTGTCGGAGAACGGCGAGCCGCTGATGCCGCTCGGCTCCTACGGCTTCAGCAAGCGCTTCGGCTGGACCAACGACCGCTTCGGCGTCTCCTGGCAGCTGAACCTCGCCTGATCCCCGCCCCGCTCCCGCCGTGACGGATCCCGGCCCCCGCAGGCGGGATCCGTCACGTGCGAGCACGCGGCCGTGCGGCCCCGCGCGTTCCTGTACGTCCCCATCGCCTCGTACGTTCCCGTACGTGCTCACAATTTCGGCGCTCAGTTCTCCGGCAGGACCCCGTTCTCCCGCAGGACCTCGCGCAGCCGCAGGACGAATCCGGCGGGGTCGTCGGCGAAGGCGATGTGGCCGCCGGGGAAGTATGTCGGCTTCGTGCCGAGCGCCGCGGCGAGTGCGGTCGACGTGTGGTCGCAGAGCTGACCGGCCGACTCCTCCCCGATACCGACCACGACGCCCGGCCCGGCACGCAGGGCGGCGATGTCGGGCTGCCAGTGGGTGGTCCCGCGCATCTCGTGCAGGAACCAGAAACGCTCGTCCGCGGCCTGCTGCGGATCGGGCTCGGCCGGCGCCTCCGCGGGAGCGCCGGCGGACTCGTCGAACTCGGGCAGCGGGAGGTTGGCGTTGATCATGAACTTGACCCAGGCGCCCGCGACGTCGCCGGAGGCGTAGGTGGCGATGATGTCCTCGACCGCGGCGTCGTGCGCCTCGGAGTCGTCGAGCAGGCGGCTCACCGGGGGTTCGTGCGCGATCACGGTGCGCACCTGCTCGGGGTGGGCGATGGCGAGCGCCAGTGCGGTGACGGCGCCGCCGCTGGAACCGAAGACCGTCGCGGGACCGGCACCGAGGTGGGTCAGGAGCCGGGAAAGATCGTCGGCGCGCAGCTGCGGGGTCGAGTCCTGGCCGGGTTCGTCGAGGGAACTGCGGTTGACGCCCCGCGGGTCGGTGGTGAGCACGGTGTGGTCGTCGGCGAGCAGGGCGGCCAGCGGCGCGAAGTGCTCGGCGTGCATCGGGGCGCCGACGAGCACCACGAGGGGCCCCTGGCCCCGTACCTCGTAGTAGAGCGTGGCGTCGGGGACCTTGAGGTGATCGGTGGTGACGATCGTCGTGGGGTTCATGGCAACCTCCTGGAACGGTTTGGAGCGGTGGTGTGGTGCCCGGTCGACCCGGTCGAAAGGAAGACCGCCGACGTGAGGCAGAATCGTCGTTCGTGAGGGATATTTCTTCGCGGTCCGTGGACAGGGCGACGCCAGGCACCGGGGACACCGGCCCGGTCCGGGCGCGCGGCGGTGACGACGACCTGACCCGGGCGCGCGACGGGGACGCGGGCATGGCGCGGGAGCATGACGCGGACATGAACTCCTTCCAGGCGCGTGGCGGTGACGACGACTTGACTCGGGCGGGGGGCGGTGACGACGACCTGATCCGGGCGCGTGACGGTGACGACGGCCTGATCCGGGCGCGTGACGGTGACGATGATCTGATTCGGGCGAGTGGCGGGGACAACGGCCTGACCCGAGCGGGTAGCGGGGACGATGATCCGATCCGGGCGCGTGATGGTGACGACGGCCTGACTCGGGCTGGTGGCGGGAATGACGATCTGATCCGGGCGCGTGGCGGGGACGATGCCGCGTTCACCCGTCTCGTGGAGCCGTTGCGCCGCGAGCTGCACGCCCACTGTTACCGCATGCTCGGCTCCACCCACGACGCCGACGACGCGCTGCAGGACGCCCTGCTGCGGGCCTGGCGGGGAATCGCGCGCTTCGAGGGCCGCAGCTCGTTGCGCTCGTGGCTCTACACCGTGGCCACCCGCACCTGTCTGGACATCGTCACCACCCGGGGCAGGCGGGCGCTGCCCGTCGACCTCGGTCCCTCCAGCGACCACGCCGTGCTCGGCGACGCTCCGCTGAACGACGTCGCCTGGCTGGGCCCCTACCCCGACACGGGCCTCACCGACGGCCCGGCCGGACCGGGCGCGCGCTACGAGCAGCGCGAAGCCGTCGAGCTCGCCTTCGTCGCGGCCCTGCAGCACCTGCCGGGCAACCAGCGGGCCGCGCTGCTGCTGTTCGAGGTCCTCGGCTTCTCCGCCGCCGAGATCGCCACCACGATGGACACCACCACCACGTCGGTGAACAGCGCCCTGGCGCGGGCGCGCAAGGTCGTCGCGGACAAGGCCTTCCCCCGCACCCAGCAGCTCACGCTGCGGAAGATCGGCGACGCCCGCGTACGGGAGATCGTCGCCGGTTACTCCTCCGCGCTGGAACGCGGGGACGCCGACGCCCTGGTCGCGCTGCTGACCGAGGACGTCACCTGGTCGATGCCGCCGATGGCCCACTGGTACCGAGGCCTGGAGGCCGTCACCGACTTCGCCGTGCGGATCCCCCTGACCACCTGCGGAAGCTGGCGGCACCTCCCGGCCACCGCGAACGGCCAGCCCGCGGTGGGCTCCTACCGCTGGAACGAGGACGCCGCCGCCCACCTCGCCTGGTCGATCGACGTGTTCACCCTGCGCGACGATCGGATCGCCGAGGTCACCTCGTTCATCGGCTCCGATCATTTCGCCCCCCTCGGGCTGCCGGCCTCGCTGTCCTGAGCCGTCCTGAGTCGTCCAGTGCTGTCCTGGGCCGTCCTTGACCGCTCTGAGCCGCCCTGATCCGGGAGCGCGCCCGATCCTCGCGCCTCGGTACGGTTGCCGGGACGACGGGCACCCGGCCGGCGCCGTGCGACCTCGGCCGGGCCCGCCGCCGACGCGCCACGGGGCCCGGCCGCCTCTCCCGGATTCCGCGGGCGCACCGGCCCGCCCGGCCGGCTCAGCTGAACCGCTGATCCAGGTGGAACGTCACCTCGGCGCCGGCCTGGCTCTTCCCGATGAGCTTGCACAGCGCGGCCCTGATGGGAAGCCAGTGCGGGCCGTTGCCCGACGGCATGAGGGTGGCGGTGAACGGGTGGCCGTCGATCGTCCCGCCGACCTTCACCGCCCGCCTCGTCCCGAGGATCTCGGCGGAGCTCGGCACGGTCACGAAGGTGGCGAACGCCCCGTCCTTCTCGATCGGCGCGGTGAAGGTGTGGTCGAGCGGTAGCACGGGCTTCTGGTCGGGCATCGTCGTCTCCTGAAGTCGTCTGAGTGCGTCGGAACGCGTCTGGGATGCGTCTGGAATCCGTCTGAGGTGGTCTGGGGCCGTCTGCCGGTGGCGTGTCACCACCTGATTGGCAGGTTCGGCGCCGGTTGAAGAGGTGACTCCGGCGATGGGACGGAATCGTCGCCCGTGAGCGAGAATCCTCCGCGAACCCTGGACGCAGCGGCGGGACGACGGACCGCGCCCGTCGCCGTCGTGCCACCCGGACCCCATGCACGTCCCACAGCCCCGAACGTCCCACAGCCCCGAACGTCCCGCAGTTCCGTAGGTCCCGCAGTTCCGCACGTCGCTGTTCGGCGACGTCGTGATCCGTGATCCGGTGATCACCTCGTACGAGATGCCGCAGGCCGGGCCGCGTGCCCGGCTCCGGGAGCGGGCGGTGATCGACGGATCACCGCCCGTTCGCCACCCGGTTCGCCCGCCACGTTACTCCGCGCCCGGCGTGCCGGTGCCCGGCGGCTCCCCGGCCTCGGTGACGCGTTCCTCGCTCCACAGCCGCCGCATCTCCGGGCAGCTCTCCAGCAGCTCGCCGAGCGGGCCCTGACCGGCGACCCGGCCGCGGTCGAGGACGACGACCTGGTCGGCCCGCTCCAGCGCCGCCTGCCGGTGGGAGACCACCAGCAGCGTTCCCGGGCCGCGCCCGTCGCGGGCGGCGTCGGCGATCCGGTCCCAGAGCAGCCTCTCGGTCTCCACGTCCAGGGCCGACGACAGGTCGTCGACGACGAGCAGGTCCGGTGCCCTGACCAGCGCCCGCGCCGCGGTCGCCCGCTGCGCCTGGCCGCCGGACAGCCGTACGCCACGGGGGCCGACGATCGTGTCCAGGCCCTCCGGCATCCCGGCCAGGTCCTTCTCGAACGCCGCCAGCTCCAGCGCCAGGCCGAGCCGGGCGTCGTCCGCGGACCGGCCCAGGAGCAGGTTCTCCCGCAGTGACTCGGAGAACAACCGGGGGACCTGGCTCGCGTACGCCGCGCGGCCGGGGACCATGAACGTCCCCGGGTCGTCGACGGGCCTGCCGTTCCAGGTGATCGTCCCGGCGTCCAGCGGCACCAGGCCGAGCAGGGCGCGTACCAGCGTCGTCTTGCCCGAGCCGACGGCGCCGGTGATCACCGTGAACGACCCCCGGGCCACCCGCAGGTCGACCGCCCGCACGCCGCGCCCGCTCCCGCCGTGGCGCACGGTCAGCCCGCGCGCCTCGACGACCTGGAGCGCGTCGCCGTGGTCCGGTGGCGACGTCGTGGCAGGCGGGGGCTCCCGGTGGAACCAGACGTCGTCGCCACGTGACAGGTCGTCGGCGTCCTCGTACGGTGCCATCAGCCGGGTGAGCCGTTCGGTGGCGACCGCGCCCTGGGGCAGGCGGTGGAGGATCGCGCCGATGGTGCGCGGCAGCGCCGTCAGCCAGCCGACATAGGTGGTGAACAGCGCGAGGTCGCCCACCGTGAAGTCGCCGCGGCGCATCGCCGACGCGCACAGGAGCAGCACGAGACCGATGCCGATCTCGACGGTCGCGCCGGTCGTGGCGTCCAGCATGTCGGTCGCGAGCCGGTCCTTGACGGCGGCGTCGCGCCGCCCGCGGTTGTGCTCGCGCAGCCGCTCCAGCACCGCGTCCTCGGCCCCGGCGGTCTTGATCGCCAGCACGCCGCCGAAGGTCTCGCCGATGTGGGCCGTGACGGCCGCGCCGAGCACCCTGGCACGGTGGTGCAGCCGCCGGATCACGTCGTTCAGCAACCGGCTCAGCACGCCTACCGCGATCATCGGCACCACCAGCACCAGGGTGATGACGGGGTCGACGGAAGCCATGATCACCAGGGCGGCGCCGCCGAAGAGGGCCGAACCGGCCAGCGGGACGCTCTCGTCGGTGAGGTTGACCAGGTCGCTCACGTCGTCGCGGAAGCGGGCGACCGCCTCGCCCGGCGAGTGCGGCAGCCGGGTCGCGGCGGGCCCGCGCGCGGTGAGGATCGAGCGCAACACGTTGGCCCGCAGGAGGGTCGCGGCGGCGCACCACCAGTAGACCCCGTAGGACCACGCGACGAAGAGCACCAGGCCGCGGACCACCTCCACGCCCACGAACGCCGCGCACAGCCACAGCGACTGCTCCAGGCTCGCTGCACGCTGCCCGCCGATCTGGTCGAAGAGCCGCTGCAGCACCAGCCCGCCGGCGAGCGGGATGACGCTGACCGGCATCCACAGCAGGGCGCCGATCAGGTAACGGCGCAGGTCGAAGCGAACGAGCCGGGTGGCCACCAGCACCACGGGCCTCATCGGACCACCTCCGGGGCATCCGGGGTCACGGGTCTCGCCGGACTCCCCAGGGCGTCTGGCATTGTCGGCCTCGTCGAGCTTCCCGAGGTGTCCGGCGTCGTGGGCCTCGTCGGATTCCTTGGGGCGTCCGGCCTCGTCGAAGTTTCCGAGGTGTTCAGATTCGTGGACCTCGTCGGCCCAGCCGAGGTGTCCGGTGTCGCGGGCCTCATCGGGCCACCCCCGCGATGTCCAGCATCCGGGCGTAGCGGCTTCGTGGGTCCGCGACGAGATCCTCGCGGCGGCCGTACTCGACGACCCTGCCCCGGTCGATGACGGCGATCTTGTCCACCCGGGACAGGGAGGAGAGCCGGTGCGCGATGAGCACGCCGGTCCGGCCGGTGAGCAGCCGGTCGACGCTCTCCTCGACGTGTCGTTCGGTGGCCGGATCGAGGCGGCTGGACGCCTCGTCCAGCACGACGAGCCCGGGGTCGGCCAGGAACGCCCGCGCGAACGCGAGCAGCTGGGCCTCCCCGGCCGAGACCCCGCTCCCCGGCCCTCCTCCCGAACCGCCTCCCGGGCCGTTCCCCGGCCCTCCTCCCGGACCACCTTCCAGGCCGCTCCCCGGACCCTCGCCCGGACCACCTCCCGGGCCGCTCTCCGGGGCGGGGCTCGGATCGCCCCCGGGATCGGGCCTCGGATCGCTCCCCGGGCCGGGCCCCGGATCGGGCCTTGGATCGAGCCCCGGGCCGCTTCCCGAACCGCCGCCCAGCTGGGTGTCGAGCCCGTAGGGCAGGGAGGCGAGCCAGTCGCCGAGGCCGACACCGGCGAGGACGGCGCGCAGCCGGTCGTCGTCGGCGAGTGGCCTGAAGAGGGTGAGGTTGTCCCTGACGCTGGCCGCGAAGAGCTGCACGTCCTGGGTGACCACGCACATCCGCCCGCGTATCGACGCGGGATCGACGTCCCGCAGGTCCAGCCCGCCGACCCGGACGGTGCCCTCGGTCGGGTCGTACAGGCGCAGCACCATCCGGGCGACGGTCGTCTTGCCGCTGCCCGTACGGCCCACCAGGCCGAGCGTCTCGCCCGGCGCCAGCGTGATCGTGACGTCCGACAGGACCGGCTCGTCGTCGTCGGCGTACGCGAAACCCACGCCCTCGAGACGCAGGCCGAGCGGTCCGGAGGCTGGCAGCGGGAGCGGGTCGGCGGGCGCGGGGAGCGTGCGCCGCTCGGCCAGCAGGTCGCCGATGCGCGCGATGCCGGCCAGCGCCGACTGGTACTGCCTCAGCTGGTCGATCAGCCGCTCGAACGGGGCGCGCACCATCTGCGTGTACTGGAAGAGCAGCACGGCGGTGCCGACCGTGAGCGTCCCGGACTCCCGGGTCCAGGCGGCGAGGCCGAGCACGATCGCCGTACCGGCCGCGAACGCCACCGTCGTCCCCGCGAGGATGCCGGTCCCGATCCGCGCGTCGCGGAACTCCGCGCGGTACAGGGTCGCGGAGGCCCGGTGGAAGCGGTTCACGGAGTGCTCCCCGGCGCCGTTGGCCCGGATGTCCTCCACCCCGGCGAGCCGTTCCTCCAGACCGCCGAGGAGCGCCGCCATCTCCACCCGCGAACGGGTGGCCGACGGCACGGCGAGCCGCTGCGCGCGAGCCATGCCGAACCCGACCAGCACGCAGTACGCCAGCAGCACGCCGCCGAGCCGCGCGTCGACGGTGAACACGACGACGACCACCCCGGCGAGGAGCAGGAGACCGGCCACGACGTCCAGCAGGAAGGCGACGACGAACTCGGCCACCGCGACCACGTCGCCGTCCACCCGTTCGATCATCTCGCCGGGCGTCCGGCGGCCGTGGTAGGCCATGTCGAGGCCGAGGGCGTGCTCGGCGAGCCGCTCCCGGAGACGGTTCGTGCCGTCCCAGGCGAGACGGCTCGCGAGCCAGGCGGTGACCATGCGGGCGGCCTGCCCGGCGACGGCGAGCACGAGGTAGCCGAGGGCGATCAGCGTGAGGTGCCGGGTGCCCGCCCCGCCGATCGCGTCGTCGACGAAGCGGCGGGTGATCTGGGGCGCCGCGAGCGGCAGCGCCGTCGCGGCGGCGATGGCGGCGGCGAGGGCCACGGCGGAGCGGCGTCCGGGGCGGAGGTGGCGCAGGACGGCGCGCCGGGCGGAGCCGCGCGTGGAGGTGCCATGGGTGGAGCCGCGCGTGGAGGTGTCACGGATGGAGCCGCGGGCGGAGGCGTCACGGGCGGAACTCCGGGCGGAGGCGCCGGTCTCGCCGGTGACCCGGGCGGTGCGGAGCAGCCTTCCGGCCAGGCCCCTCCTAGCGGCGTCTCCGCGTGCCGGAGTCCTCGGGGTGGGTGTTCTCACTAAGCGTCATGTCCTTTGGGTGGGTGAGAATTACCTGCTGGGGGGACATGAACGCTCTGCGCATTTCCTTCTCCTCGATCGATCGGCAGTCGCCAGAAGTCCAGCAGAGGCCCACCCGCGAGGGCAACCGATTTTGATCCGAGCCGCCCACCCGGCCCACCGGCACCCCGTACCGCCGCAAAGACACTCAGAAGATCACGTGGAAGGGGGCGGGAACCCGAGGGGAAACTGGCGGGGCGGCAGGCGTGGCACCACGAGCCGGGGCCTGGCCGCCGCGTTGGGGGTGTGCGGCGGCTGGAGGACCAGGCGTTCCTTGGCGGCCTCGATCGCCCGGTCCAGCTGGGTGTCCACCCCCGCCGCGTAGTCCTGCGGGGTGATGTCGACCTCGATGTCGGGGTCGGTGCCGTAGTTCTCCACCCGCCAGCCCACGTCGTCGAAGGCGAAGGAGAACTCCGGCTGGGTGGTGACCGTGCCGTCGGCCAGGTGGTGCCGGGGCCAGATGCCGATCACCCCGCCCCAGGTGCGCTTGCCGATCAGGGGACCCAGGCGCAGCAGCTTGAAGGTGTGGCTGAAGATGTCGCCGTCGGAGCCCGCCCACTCGTTCGTGATGGCCACCATCGGCCCGCGCGGCGACTCGTCTGGGTAGGGCTCGGGCACGCCCCAGCGCGGGAAGTCGTAGCCCAGGCGGCGCCGGGCCAGCTTCTCCAGCAGCAGCGCCGACACGTGGCCGCCGCCGTTGAAGCGGACGTCCACCACGAGGGCCTCGCGGTCGTACTCGGCGAGGAAGCCCCGGTGGAACTCGGCGTAGCCCTCCGGGCCCATGTCCGGGATGTGCAGGTAGCCGATCCGGCCGCCGCCAAGCTCGTGGCAGCGGGCCCGGTTGGACTCCACCCAGTCGCGGTAGCGGCCCGGCTGCTCGTCGCCGATGGCCCGCACGGTGACGGTCCGCCTGTCGTCCCCGCGCCGGATCGTCAGCTGCACCTCCTGGTCGGCCTGGTTGACCAGCAGCTCGTCCGGGCTCGCCTCCGCGCCGACGGGCTGGCCGTTCACGGCGAGCACCGCGTCACCCGGCCGTACGTCCACCCCGAGGCGGTTGAGCGGCGAGGTCGCCTCGGGGTCCCACCGGTCGCCGCCGACGATCCTCGCGATCCGGTAGACGCCGTCCGCGAAGGCCCAGTCGACGCCCAGCTTGCCCTGCCGGTAGTGCGGCCTGGACCGGTAGGCGCCGCCGCTCTCGTAGGCGTGCGAGGTGCCCAGCTCGCCGAGCAGCTCCCACAGCAGGTCGGAGAACTCGCCCCGGGTGGTGACCCGGTCGACCAGCGGCAGGTAGCGCCGGTAGACGCCGTTCCAGTCGAGCCCGGCCATGTCCTCGGTCCAGAAGTTCTCCCGCTGCAGCCGCCAGGCCTCCCTGAACATCTGCCGCCACTCCGCCTCGGGCCGGATGGACACCTTCACCCTGGACAGGTCCACCCACCCGCTCGTACGGCCGGGGGCGTCGTCGTCCTCGGGCTCCTCGCCCGCCTTGACCATCCGCAGCCGCTTGCCCGACTGGTAGAGCAGCGTGGTCCCGTCGCGGCCGAGCGCGAACTCCGACACGTCCCCGACCAGGGTCTCCTGCTTCTGCTTGGCGAAGTCGTAGACGTGCAGGGTGCCGTCGGAGGAGTCGGCGTAGTCGTCGCCCAGGCTGCCCTCGACGGGGAAGGTCAGGTAGACGGCCTTGCCCTTGATCCCGGCGATGGCGTCGTAGCGTCCCTCGGGGACGGGGAAGACGACGACCCGGTCCTGGATGCCGTCCAGGTCGATGACCACCTCGGGCGGCCCGTCGTCCTCGCCCTCGTTCTCGCCGTCGTCACCGTCACCGTCACCGCCGCCGTCACCGTCGTCATCGTCATCGTCGTCCCCGAGCGGCCGGGGCACGGGGACGAAGGGCGAGGCGACGTCGGCGCGGAGCGCGATCGCGTAGGGGCGGGAGCCCAGGGGGAAGCCCAGGTCGAAGTGGAGCTCGTCGTAGACCGGGTTGAAGACGCGCCGGCCGATGAAGTACAGGTAGTCGCCGCCCGGGTCGAAGGCCGGGCGGGCGTCCCACAGCACCGGCCGGGTGGCGAGGAACGTCTCGCCCGTCTCGACCCGGCACAGCTTCACCGCCGTCGTCTGCGCGGTGTCGCGGCAGGCGTACGCCAGCCAGCGGCCGTCGGGGGACCAGGCCAGGTCCTCGATCGCGCCGAACCTGCTGGAGTCGATCACCCGGCCCCGCGCCCGCCCCTCCTCACCCGTACGGCCGGAGACACGGCCGGGGACCTCGCCGGACGCGCCGTCGGGCGCGTCGCCGGGCGCGAGGTCGACCAGGATCAGCTCGTTGCGGTGGTTGGCCACCGCGACCAGGTCGGCCGTGGGGGAGACCTCCAGCTCGATGGCGCGGCCGGTGTCGAGGTGGTCGAGCCTGGCGGGCTCGGTGCCGCCGTCGGCGGTGAGCACCGTCAGCACCTCGCGGTCGCCCTCGTCGCTGGCCGCGGCCACCAGCCGCTCACCGTCGTTGAGCCAGTTCAGCAGCCGGTACCGCACCCCGTACAGCGCCCCGTGCTGGCGCACCGGACCCTCCCAGGTGGCGAAGGAGAACGCCTTGCCCCGGGTGGTGACGGCCAGGCCGACGCCGTCGGGACTGAGGGTCGCGCTCTCCAGGAAGTCCTCGGCCGGGGCGAACCGGCGGTTGCGCTGGGTGCGCGAACTGCGCAGCCGCACCTCGATCGGGCGTGACTCCCCGTCCTCCACCAGGTACAGCTCGGCCCCGGCGTGGTAGACCAGCCTGCGGCCGTCGCCCGACAGGTTGCGGGCGTAGTAGTCGGCGTGGTCGGAATGCCTGAGCAGGTCGCCGCCGTCAGCGTCGCAGGAGTAGACGTTTCCGACCCCCTCGTGGTCGGAGATGAAGTAGACCCGGTCGCCGGTCCAGCAGGGCGACGCGAGGTTGCCGGGCAGCGCGGTGAGCCGCCGGAACCGCCCGTCCTCGCCGGTCTCGATCCACAGGTCGCCCATGGTGCCGCCCCGGTAGCGCTTCCAGCGGGCGGGGTCGGCGGTGTTGCGGCCGAGCACGATCCGCGGGCCGTACGAGATGGTGTTGGCCGGGCCGTACGGCAGGCGCTCGGGCACCCCGCCGGGCTCCACCCGGTGCAGCCAGTTGCGGCCGTCGAAGGGCTGGCCCTGGTCGCTGGCGTAGACGATGCCGCCTCGGGGGTCCCAGCCGGTGACGCTGGAGCGCGCCCCGTGGTAGGTCACCCGCTGCGCCGCGCCGCCGTCGGCGGGCATCACGTAGACCTCCTCCGGCCCCTCCTCGCGGCCGACGAAGGCGAGCAGGTCGCCGTCGGGGGAGAAGCGGGGGTATCCCGCCTCGGCCACCCCGGCGGTGAGCCGGAAGGCCCGCCCGCCGCCGGCGGTGACCATCCACAGGTCGTCCTCGGCGGCGAAGACGACAATGTCCCCGAAGATCGTGGGAAATCGCAGGTAGGCGGGCATCGTGTCACTCCATGATCGGGTGACCGGGTTTCGGCCCGGTCACCCGATCATGATTTCACGCCCTCGGCGGCTAAATGGGCCGCCCGCCCTGGTGGGCGGGTCCCGTCTCCGGCACCCTGGCCTCGGGCTGCCCGGACTGTTTCTTCGCCTCCTTGGCCGACCGTGTCGCCTTGATCGCGGCCTTCTTGCTCTTCCCGGAGGCCTTCGCGGCCTTGTTCTTGGAATCCTTGGTGTCCTTGGAGTCCGTCATGGTTTCCCCCGTTGTACTTGATGGACGATGCCGTTGATTAGGCATTCAAAGAGGTTTAATACCCTTTGCTGGCTTCAGTCATCCACGATCCGTGGCGGATTGGACACATATTGTGACCGGTCGGCGCGGTGAACCTAGGGGGTGTCGGTCGGCACGCCGAAGCCCTGCGCCCCGACCACCGAGAGCAGCTCCAGCTGCTGCGCGCCCTCGCTGCCCACCGGGGCGGTGAAGATGAGCAGCCGCTGCGCCTCGTTCTCCGCCACGAGGATCTGGCAGTCGAGCTCGATGACGCCGAGCAGGGGATGGACGATCCGCTTGTGGTCGCTCCTGCGCACGGCGACCTCGTGCGCGTCCCACAGCGCCGCGAACTCCGCGCTGGACGAGCGCAGGGAGGAGATCATGGCGTCCGCCCGGGGATCCCGGCCGCGGCGTACGACCGCGGAACGCAGGTCGGCGACGAGCACCCGGCTCTGCTGGTCGTGGTCGGCGGGCGGGTAGACGGCCCTGGCCGAGGCGTCGGTGAACCACCGCCAGACGAAGCTGCGCGCCGGGCCGGTGAAGCGGGTGTGGTCTCCCAGCAGCGCGATCGCGAGGCGGTTCTGGCTGAGGACCTCGCCGAGGTCGGTGATCACCTGGGCCGGGGTGTCGTCGAGGCGGTCCAGGATCCGGAGCAGCCCGGGGCTGACGTGGTCGGACGGCGCGTGCCGGGGCGGGGCGACGTGCCCGGCCAGGCGGAACAGGTGGTCGCGTTCGTCGGTCGTCAGCCGCAGCGCCCGCGCCAGCGAGGTCACGATCTGCTGGGACGGTTGCGGCGCCCGCCGCTGTTCCAGCCGGTTGTAGTAGTCGGTCGACATCTGCGCGAGCGCCGCGACCTCCTCCCTGCGCAGCCCGGGTGCCCGCCTGCGCGTCCCCATGGGGAGGCCGACGTCACCCGGCCGCAGGGTCTCGCGGCGGCGGCGCAGGAAGTCGGCCAGCTGCTCCCTGTCCATGGCCCTGTCCATGGGGACAGTGTGCCCGCGCCCGCGTCGCGCATCCAGGGAGCGCCGATCCCATGATGGCCGGTCCCGGGGACGAGCCGTCTCTTCCAGCGCGCGGGCCGGGGCGGCACGCTCGGAACGCGGCGCCGGCCAGTCGGCGCCCGGAACGACGAGGGAAGAACAATGCAGACTCGCACGCTCGGCAGGACCGGCCCCACCGTCTCCGCGATCGGCCTGGGCGCCATGGGAATGTCGGACCTGTACGGCCCGGCGGACGAGACCGAGAGCGTCGCCACCATCCACGCGGCCCTCGACGCCGGGGTGAACCTGATCGACACGGCCGATTTCTACGGCATTGGCCACAACGAGCTCCTCATCGGCAGGGCGCTCAAGGAGCGTTCCCGCGAGGACGTCGTGATCAGCGTCAAGTTCGGCGCGCGGCGCGACCCGGCCGGGGGCTTCACGCTCACGGGGGCCGACGTCGGTGCGGCGGCGGTCAAGGACCGCCTGGCCTACACCCTGCGCAGGCTGGGCACCGACCACATCGACATCTACCGCCCCGCCCGCGTCACCCCGGACATCCCTGTCGAGGAGACCGTCGGCGCCATCGCCGAGATGGTCGAGGCCGGGTACGTCCGCCACATCGGCCTGTCGGAGGTCGGTGCCGAGACCCTGCGCCGGGCGGCGGCCACCCACCCCATCGGCGACCTGCAGATCGAGTACTCGCTGCTGTCGCGCGGGATCGAGGAGGCCATCCTGCCTGCCGCCCGCGAGCTGGGCGTCGGCGTCACCGCGTACGGCGTGCTCTCGCGCGGACTGCTGTCCGGCCACTGGAGCCCGGAGCGCGAGCTCACCACGCACGACTTCCGCACCATCAGCCCCCGTTTCCAGGGCGAGAACCTGGAGGCCAACCTCAGGCTCGTGGACGCCCTGCGTGGTGTGGCCGCGACCGTCGGCGCCACGGTCGCCCAGGTCGCCATCGCCTGGGTGGCCTCCCGGGGCGACGACATCGTCCCCCTGGTCGGCGCGCGCGACCGCGAGCGGCTGGCCGAGTCCCTCGGCGCGACCGGCGTCACGCTGGGCGCGGACGACCTCGCCAGGATCGAGGAGGCGATCCCGGACGGAGCGGCCTCCGGCGGTCGCTACGCGGACTTCCTGCTCGCCGGCATGGACAGCGAGAAGTAGTCCTCCCGCGCCCCGCGACGGGGCACCGCCGGTTCCCGCATCCGGTGGCGAACCTGGCCTCTCTCCGGACTCGGGCCTGTCTCCGGACCCTGGTCTGTTTCGGGACCTGAGCCTGTCTCCTTTCGGGACCTGAGCCTGTCTCCGGACTCGGGCCTGTCTCCGGACCTGGGCCTGTTTCGGCACCCGGGCCTGGGCCTGGTTCCGGACCTGGGCGCGCACCCGCGCCCGGATCTGTCACCTTCATGCCCCCTTGTCTCCGGGGTTCTCGCCTTCGGGATTCTCGCCCTCGAGGCTCTAAGGCTCTCGTCCTCGGGGTCTCAGCCTTCGAGGTCTCCCGCGAGAGCCCGCGCGGCCGCCGCGTCGCGCTCGCTCATGCCCTCGTAGCCGCTGTGCCGGCGCTGCTCGGCCTGGTCGTCGATCCATCGGCCGTGCGCCTCCCACGCGGCCTGCTTGCTCGTGCCCAGGGCCGCGCCGATCTGCGACCACGACGCACCCACGGCCCGCGCGGACCGTACGGCGAGCTGGCGCCCGTAGCCCGCCTTGCGCGCGACCACCTCCCCGAGCGCGAGGAGCTCCAGGGCCTCGTCGCGGGTGAGGGACGGCACCTCGGGATCGGCGGGGTCGTCGGGGTCGTCGGGGTCGTCGGGATGCTCCCCGCCGGTGGCGTCGCCCGCCGCCGGAGCCAGGGCGTCGCGCACGCGGAGCTCGTCGTAGCGGGCGGCGGCGGTCAGGAGTGTGAAGTCGCCTTCGAGGCTGTCTGGCGTGAACATGCCCCCAGCTTTTCGTCAAGCGGGCTTGACGTCAAGAGGGCTTGACGATGTGTCGCCGCCAGTGCTCCCGGCCTCCGGGGCGGTACGAAAGGGAAGGTCCGGGGCGGTGGAATGTCGAGATCGCGGAGAAGGCTGGGAATCGCCCGACACCGCGCCGGAGCCGCACCGGCCCCCGTGCGAGGGCATGATCGCGTGCTCGGATTGCGTCCGTGAAAAGAAGAGGTAAATCGAAGCCCTCGGAAAGGATAATGATCTTCACGATTGGGCAGAACGTCGGCACACGGCTTGCGTTCCGGGGAGGTGATGCATGGCCTGGTCGCAAGACGAGGAGCGCATGCTGCTGCAGATCGAGCGCCACCTCATCGACGAGGATCCACGACTCGCCGCGCGGCTGGAGTCGTTCAACGAGCGTGTCCAGCGCAAGGAGGGCGGCGCCCGCGGGCGTGGCAACACGAAGGGGCGAGGGCGGTCCTCCAGACGTCTCCGCCGCTCCACGGTCATCATCACGTTCAGCTGGTTGCTGATCGCGACACTGATCATCACGCTTCTCGTCATGGTCCTGCGTCACGAGGCGGTCGCCGCTCTCCCGCTGTGAGCGCGGTCGCCACGTCACCCCGCACCGCGTTCGCCAAGGTGCGGGGCGTGTGGGGATCCGGCACGGCCGGGGTGCCCCGGGGCCCGGTGCCGGTCATACCGGGCGTGCGGGGTGGCGGCGTGCCGGTCAGTGCTCGGGGTTGAGCGCGTTGCCGATGAACATCGCGGTCAGCAGCGTGAACAGGAACGCCTGCAGAAACTGGACGAACATCTCCAGGGCCGTGATGAGGATCGCCATCAGCACACCGGCCACCCCGACCGGCACGCCCAGCACGGTGGGATGCTCGAACAGGAACCAGAAGCCGACCATGCTGAAGAACGCCAGGATGAGATGGCCCGCGAACATGTTGGCGGCCAGCCGCAGCATGTGCGCGAACAGCGAGGTCACGAAGGTGTAGAGCAGCTCCAGCGGGATGACCAGCACGTACGCCAGGGCGGGCAGCCCGCGCGGGATCAGTCCGCGGACATAGCCCGCGACGCCGTACCGCGTGACGCCGAGATAGAGCTTCAGGACGTAGACGCTCACGGCGATCACCGCGGGGAAGGCCAGGAACGAGGAGACGGGGAGCTGGACGAGCGGGACCACGCCCATCAGGTTCCAGATCCAGACCAGGAAGAAGACGCTGAGCAGCAGTCCCATCCACCGGTCGGTGTCCTTGCCGAGAAACGGGCGGGCCGCGTGGTCGCGGACGAACACGTAGCCCAGCTCGACCACGTTCTGCAGGCCGCGCGGCACGACCTTGGGATTGGCGAAGGCCGCCCAGCAGACACCGCAGACCAGGGCCGCGGCCAGGACGGCCATCAGGATCGGTTTGGTCAGCCAGTACGGCGCGCCCGCCCACAGCGGGGGGAAGTCGAACAGCTCCAGGCCGGGCGCCTGGAACCCGGGCGAGCCGGGCGACCCGGGTGACGCGACCGACGCGACCGGCCCGGGTGAAGCGGCCGACGCTGTCGACATGGCCGATGCGAGCGTCGCGGCCGATGTGAGTGATTCGGGTGATGAGGTGATCAGGATCGTCATGAGGCGGTCCCAACGGCAGGGGGATACTTTGTGAAGGCTTTCACATGACCCCGCGAACGCGACAATACCTCGCAGGTAAAGATCAACTTCGAGGCGAAGGGGTGACGCTTCGGCACCGCCCCCGAGGCTCTCTCGCGAGTCACTCCGGGAGGAACCCCTGCCCTCCCGGGAAGAGCGCGTCGGCCGAGGGCGTCGCCGACTGAGAGCGCTGTCAGCCGGGAGCGATGTCCGGGGAGGACAGCGTCAGCCCAGAAAATCGTCGGCCGAGAACGCTGTTCCGAGAAAGGGGCCGTCAGGGAAAGGGGCCGTCAGGGAAAGGTGCCGTCGGTCGAAAGCGCCGCTGGTCGAAGCGCCACCCCCGGAGGCGTCGTCAGCCGAGGGCGCGCAGGAAGTCGGCGGCGACCGGGGCGGCGACCGCGCCGCCGCCCGAGCCCTCCTCGACGATCACCGCGAAGGCCACCTCGCCGCGGAAGCCGATGAACCAGGCGTGGGTCTTCAGGTCGTCCTGCCCGCCGTACTCGGCGGTCCCCGTCTTGCCGCGGGTCCCCGCGGGCAGGCCCGCGTCCTTGGCGGTGCCCTTGGTGACGACCGCGGACATCATCCGGTGCATGTTCGACATGACGGCCTCGGGGAGGGCCTGCGGCTGCGTCTTCTGCTCGATCGAGGGGACCAGGGTCGGCGGGCGCCAGGTGCCGTCGGCCAGCGCGGCGGCGACCGAGGCCATCATCAGCGGGCTGGCGGTGATCCGTCCCTGGCCGAACGACTCCGCGGCCAGCTCCGCGTCGCTCTCGGCCCTGGGGAAGCTGCCCTTGGCGGCCGTGACGCCGATGTCGAGCGGCTTGTTGAAACCGAACAGCTCCGCGGTGCTCAGCAGCTTGTCGGCGCTCAGCCGTTCCTTGGTCAGCGGGGCGAAGGTGGTGTTGCAGGAGTAGGCGAACGAGTCGGACAGCGACACCGAGCCGTAGGCGGCGTGGTGGGAGTTGCGGATCGGCAGGCCGCCGACCGTGACGTCCTTGGGACAGGTGACCCGGTCGCCGGGGCTCATCCCCTCCGCCAGCAGCCCCACGGCGGTGACCGCCTTGAAGGTCGAGCCGGGAGGGTAGTTGCCGTCCAGGGCCCGGTTGAAGCCGCCCTGGTTGTTCACCACCGCGAGGATCTCGCCGGACGAGGGCCTGATCGCGACCAGGGCGGCGGTCTTCTTCAGGTCGCGGACGGCCTCGACCGCGGCCCGCTGGACCCGCATGTCCAGGGTGGTCTCCAGGGCCTCGCCGGTCTTGCCCTCGACCGTGCCGAGCGTCTTGACCGTCTTCTTGTCCGGGCCGACGAGCTCGATCTCGGTGTCGGGGGTGCCGGCCAGGCGCTCCTGGAAGGTGTGCTGCAACCCGCTCGCGCCGACCGCGTCACCCACCTTGTAGGGCACGCCCAGCTTCGCGACGCTCTTCGCCGTGGCCTTCTCCAGGTAGCCGACGAGCTGCTGCACCGAGCCGCCCACGTCGGCGCCGTCGATGCGGTCGCCGTCGGCCGAGGTGATCGCGGCCCGCTCGGGCCACTTCGTCTTCAGCGCGAAGGCGGTGGTCGCGGTGAGGTCGGGGTGGACGGCCTTGGGCGACCACTTGACCCGCCAGTGCCGGTCGACGACCGCGAGGTCGACGTCGCCGGAGTAACTCCACTCGCCGACGTCCTTGAGCTTGAGCGTGGCGGTGTAGGAGGCCTGCCCCGTGCCGTCCCCGGTCTCGCGCACCCCGTCGAGCCGCACCGTCGTGCCCTCCACCGCGAGGGCCTTGCGCATGTTGTCGTACGCCGCGGGGAACGCCGGGTCCGGTGTCCCCAGCTCGGCGCGCATGCCCGCCAGGTTGCCGCTCTGCCAGGCGCTGACGAACCGCTGCGCGGTCTCCTGAGGGGTCCCCCTGGTGTGCAGGTACCACCAGGCGCCGCCCCCGGCGGCCCCCGCCACCAGGACGACGGCTGCCGATGTGATCGCGATCGTCTTGCCCCGTGCCACCCGAACCCCCCAGTTCTCTTTTCCCCAGGGCCGCAGCCTAGCGTGACTAACGCGACATATGCTGACAAATGATCATTTGGCCTGTGTGCGACTGGGGGCGTAGCTCGTCACGTACTCCTGGCCGGACAGCTCCTGGATCGCGAACATGATCTCGTCGGTCACGCTGCGCCGGTCGCGCGCGCTCGTCTCCGAGCCGCTGAAGGTCATCGGCTTGCCGATGCGTACGCTCACCCGGCCGAGCCTGGGCCTCGTGGCCCCGATCGGGAGCACCTCGCCGGTGCCCTCCATCGCCACCGGGATCACCGGCGCGCCGGTGGCCAGGGCCAGCCAGGCGACGCCGACCTTGCCCCGGTAGAGGCGGCCGTCGGGGGAGCGGGTGCCCTCCGGGTAGATGCCGAACAGCTCGCCCTTCCTGAGCACCTCCGCCGCCGCGTCGAGCATGTCCTGGGCCGAGGTGGGGCTCTGCCGGTCGATGCTGATCTGGCCGGTGGCGCGCATCCACATCGCGGTGACGGGGTTGCCGGTGAAGTATTCGGACTTGGCGACGAAGCGCACCTGGCGCTTGAGCACCAGCGGCAGGAAGGTCGAGTCGAGGACCGACAGGTGGTTGGAGGCCATGATGGCCGGACCCGTGACGGGAACGTGCTCGTGCCCGGTGACCGAGGTCGGCCAGAGCAGGTGCAGGATCGGGCCGCCGACGATCTTGGTCAGGCGATAGAGCACGGACTCTCCTCATGAGACGGGTTACCCAACACTAGGTGGTGGCCCGGCGGGCGGCGGTTGTACGCACCCGCACAAGGAGAGCCCTCAGGTTTGTAGGCCTCCTCCATCGCCACCGCTCTTTTCCGGGGCGAGTCCGGTGAAAAACCCCACCGGTCACGGAGGAAAAGAAACGCCCCGCGGGCCTGAGGGGCTCGCGGGGCGTGACGTTTGGTGCCGATGTGGCGGTCGCCTCCTCGGCGAGAGGCACAACACGGCTCCAGCCGAACGGTATTCCGTGAAGGCGGTAATTTGCGGCCCGGGGGACACAAACCACATCGGCACGATCACTCTAACGGACGTCTGCCGCTGGTTATTCCGATTTGAGGTCACCGGCGTGTCCGACGGGGCCGCCTGACCGGGAGATCCCCAGGTCACGACCCCCGCGGATACTCTCGGAGAACCGCCGGCCGATGCCACGGACACCGGCCCGGCGGGGTCGCCGGGCCTGACGGACGGGGGTGGAGCATGCGGGGGAGCCCGACGCGGCGTGCGAGGACGAGGCCGGAGCCGACATCGCGAACGCGAGACCGGGGCCGGCGCTGTAAAAGCGAGATCGCGGGCCACGGCGCCGGGAGGCATGCGTCCGGGGGAGGGGGACCAGGGTGCCCGTGACCTCCCGGGCCGTCACGGCCGTCACGGCCGTCACGACCGCCCCAGTGCCCGAGGCTTGATTAAAACGTGTTACTCGATCCAGGCGAGACCTTCTCCGAGGACGGCCCCCGGCTCGGTCCCGCCCCACCTGCGAGATGGCGTAACGCATTGGAAACGAGGCTTTCACCCCCCATTGACAAGGGAGACGGCCGGGATTAGCGTCCGCTCATTCTACTAAAACGTTTTTAGGCCACGAAAGAGGTGGGGTGCGGTGACCGTACCGGACGAGGGAGAGGCGCCGCTCCGGCCGCCCTCCGGCGAGCCCCCTCCGGTCCTGGCGCTGGCCGGGGTGAGCAAGGCGTTCGGCGCCGTACAGGCGCTGCGCGACGTCTCCCTCGACCTGTACGCGGGAGAGGCGCACGCGCTCGCCGGGGAGAACGGCGCGGGCAAGTCCACCCTGGTGAAGATCCTGGCGGGGGTGCACCGCCCGGACACCGGGCGGGTCCTGCTCGACGGCGAGCCGGTGGAGTTCGCCACCCCCGCCGACGCCCAGCGGGCGGGGGTGGCGGTGATCTACCAGGAGCCCACGATGTTCCCCGACCTGTCGGTCGCCGAGAACATCTTCATCGGCCGCCAGCCCAGGAGCACGCTCGGCCGGATCGACCGCGGGGCCATGCGCGCCCGCGCCGCGGAGCTGTTCGCCGGGCTCGGCGTCGCCCTCGACCCCGAGCAGCCGGCCCGCGGCCTGTCCATCGCCGACCAGCAGCTCGTCGAGATCGCCAAGGCGCTGTCGCGGGACGCGCGGGTGCTGATCATGGACGAGCCCACCGCGGCGCTGTCGGGCAACGAGGTGACCCGGCTGTTCAACGTGGTCAGGACGCTGCGCGAGCAGGGGTGCGCGGTCCTGTTCATCTCGCACCGCCTGGACGAGATCTTCGAACTCTGCCAGCGGGTCACCACGCTGCGCGACGGCGCCTGGATCGCCGGTGAGCCGGTCGAGGGCCTGACGCACGAGCACCTGATCCGCCGGATGGTCGGCCGAGACCTCGGCACCCTCTACCCCAAGCAGGAGACCGAGGTCGGCGAGGTGGCGCTCAAGGTCGGGCGGCTCACCCGGGAGGGCGTGTTCACCGACGTCTCCTTCGAGGTACGGCGCGGCGAGATCGTGGCCCTCGCCGGGCTGGTCGGGGCGGGACGCAGCGAGGTCGCCCGCGCGATCTTCGGCGTGGACCGCTGGGACGCCGGGACCGTCGAGGTGAACGGGAGGCGGCTGCCCGCCGCGTCCCCGACCGCCGCCATGTCCGCGGGCCTCGCCCTCGTCCCCGAGGACCGGCGCCAGCAGGGCCTGGTGATGGACCACTCCATCGAGCGCAACATCGGGATCACCGGCCTGCGGGCGCTGCGCCGCGGCCCGGTGATCTCCCGCGCCGCCGAGCGCGACCGGGCCCGCGACTGGGCGATCCGGCTCCAGCTCAAGTTCAACCGGCTGTCGGACACGGTCAACGTGCTCTCCGGCGGCAACCAGCAGAAGGTCGTGCTGGGCAAGTGGCTCTCCACCGAACCCGACGTGCTCATCGTCGACGAGCCCACCCGGGGCATCGACGTGGGCACCAAGGCCGAGGTGCACCGGCTGCTGTCCCAGCTGGCCGCCGACGGACTCGCCGTACTGATGATCTCCTCCGACCTGCCCGAGGTGCTCGGCATGGCCGACCGGGTCCTGGTCATGCAGGAGGGGCGGCTCGTCGCCGAGATCCCGCGCGAGCGGGCCACGGAGGAGAGTGTCATGTCGGCGGCGACGGGGAGGGCCTCGTGATCGGGCGGAACGAGAGCCTCCGAGGACGGCGGAGCACGGGCGCGACCGGGCGCGCCGGGGGGTACGTCCAGGGCGTGCGACCGGCTGAGGAGGGCGCATGAGCGCCGTCACCGCCGGGCGGAGCGCCCGCGGCCTGGTGGACCTGGTGTTCCGGGCCCGCGAGCTGAGCATCGTGGCGGCGCTCGCCGTCCTGGTCGCGGTGACCGCGAGCACCAACGGCAACTTCCTGTCCGGGCAGGGCCTGACCGACATCTTCCTCAACGCCTCCATCCTGGTGCTGCTCGCCGTCGGCCAGTCCGTCGTCGTCATCACCCGCAACATCGACCTGTCCGCCGGCTCGGTCGTCGGCCTGGTGGCCTTCACCGTCGGCGACCTCCTCTCCGCCGACCACGGCAGGGGCATCGTCTTCGCGGTCGTGCTGGGCGTCGCGATCGGCGCGCTCTGCGGCATGGTCAACGGCCTGCTGGTCAGCTTCGGCCGGGTACCGGCCCTGGTGGTGACCCTCGGCACGCTGTACGTGATCCAGGGCGTCGACCACTACATCGCCCACGGGCGGCAGATCAACGCCGTCGACCTGCCCCCGGCGCTGCTGTCCCTGGGCAACGGCTCGGTGCTCGGGGTGCCGTACCTGCCGATCATCGCCGTCGTGGTGATGCTGGCCGTCGGCTACTACCTGCGCTCCTACGCCTCGGGCCGCGACTTCTACGCCATCGGCTCCAGCCCGGAGGCCGCGAGCCTGGCGGGCGTGCCGGTACGGCGGCGCGTGATGGGGGCCTACCTCTTCAGCGGCGCGCTCGCGGGCCTGGCCGGGGTGCTCTGGCTGTCGCGGTTCGGCACCGTGGTCGCCGACGCGGCCAACGGCTGGGAACTCCAGGTGGTCAGCGCCGTCGTGGTCGGCGGGGTCGCGATCACCGGCGGCGTCGGCACCGTGTACGGCGCGGCGCTCGGCGCGCTGCTGCTCACCACCATCACCAGCGCGCTGGTCGTGCTCAAGGTCAACCCGTTCTGGCAGCAGGCCATCACCGGGGCGCTGCTGCTCCTGGCGATCAGCGTCGACCGGCTGCTCGCGCTGCGGGTCGCGCGGGTACTGCGGAGGAGGAACTCCCGACATGGCTCCTGACGTGACGACCGCGAAGCCCGAGGCGGCGACCGCGCCGCCCGCCGGCGGGCCGGGACGCGGCTCGCTCGGCCGCCTGCTGCGCTGGGACGTGTTCGTCGGCCTGCTGCTGGTGCTCGTCTTCATCGGCGGCTCGGCCGGATCCCCCGGGTTCGCCAGTGTCGGCAACCTGTCGTTCGCGCTCGGCGACCTGGGGGAGATCGCGCTCATCGCGCTGGCCATGACCATGCTGGTGGTGGCCGCCGAGGTGGACCTGTCGGTGGCGTCGGTGCTGGGCCTGTCCAGCGCGCTGGTCGGCTCGCTCTGGGACGCGGGCTGGGCGATCGAGACGATCATCCCGCTGGTGGTCGTGGTGGGCGCGGTGTGCGGGCTGGTCAACGGCCTCCTGGTGACCCGGCTGGGGCTGCCCTCGCTCGCCGTCACCATCGGCACGCTCGCGCTCTACCGCGGCCTCGCCTACGTGGTGCTGGGCGACAGGGCGATCGCGGAGTTCCCCGCGCAGTTCACGGAGCTGGCGGTGGGCGACGTGCCGGGGACGCCGATCCCGTACCCGGTGGCGCTGTTCGTCCTGCTGGCCGCGGTCACCGCCGTGGTGCTGCACGCCACCGGCTTCGGCCGCTCGCTGTTCGCGATCGGCGCGCAGGAGGAGGCGGCGCGGTTCGCCGGAATCCGGGTCAGGCGGATCAAGCTGATCCTGTTCGTGCTCTCGGGCACCGTCGCCGCCTTCGCCGGAGTGATCTTCACCCTGCGGTACGGCAGCGCCCGCGCCGACAACGGCATCGGGCTGGAACTGGCCGTCATCGCCGCGGTGCTCCTCGGCGGCGTCGACTTCGACGGGGGCAGGGGCACCCTCGGCGGAGTGATCGCCGGGGTGCTGCTCATCGGCCTGCTGCGCAACCTGCTCATGCTCAACGACGTGGCGACCGAGATCCAGTCGATCGTCACCGGGCTGCTCCTGATCATCTCGGTGATCACCCCGCGTCTCGTCACCGCGGTGGCGCGGCGCAGGCACGCCAGGGCCGTACGGGAGGCGTCACCTCAGCGGGCCGACACCTCGTGAGAGAGGCGTCACCTCAGCAGGCCGACACCTCGTGAGATGACCAGCACCGAGAGGATGAGCGCCGACACCGACTCCACGGCCATCAGGAGCTTCGCCCGTACCGACAGCGGCATGGTGTCGGTGGGGCTGAACGCGGAGGAGTTCGTCACCGACACGTAGAGGTAGTCGGCGAAGCCGGGGGTCCACCCCGACCTCGCCGACGACCGGGCGGCCACCTCGGAGATGGCGTCGTGGTCCTCGTCCTGGGGGAAGCGGAAGTCGGCCACCGGCAGGGTGCCGCCCCTCGCCTGGGTGCGCCGCACGGGTCCGCCCCGGTCGAGCTCCCAGAAGGCCAGCCCGAAGATGATGATGTTGGTCACCCACACCTGCCCGGCGGCGATCAGCAGCTGCTTGCCCTCCCTGACCTCCCCGGACACCAGCTCGATGATGAGCAGGACCAGCGACGCCCCGTTGGTCACCGCGATGACCAGGACGAGGGCGATGGACAGCCGCCTCATCAGCAGGTTCTCCCGGACCATCCGCCGGGGGTTGATCGCTATCAGGGGCACCAGCAGCAGCAGTTCCAGCGCGGGGATGACGAATCGCGGGCCGACGATGAGCTTGCCCGGCAGTGCCGCGTACAGCGCCGCGGCGACCACGACCGCGCACGCGGCGGGGAGGCGGGGCTCGCCCGGGTGCCCGCGCCGCTCCGATCGCTGCCTGGCGTTCACGCCGTCAGGAGCCGCTCGCCGCGGAGGCGAGGAGCGCGACCCCGCGCAGCGGCGCCACCTGCTCCTCGGTGAGGCCGTGCCGCTCCTGGAGCTCGGCGACGTCGCCGTGGCTGACCAGGGTACGGCCGGACTCGTCCTGCCAGACGAGGATCTTCAGGGGCAGGTCGAGGGCGAGCAGCGGCGCGGCGACCATCAGCGGGGTGCCCGTCGCGGGGTCGCCGAAGATCACCAGCTTGGTGGGCCGCATGCTCAGCCCGGCCTCCTCGGCGGCCACGTCGTGCTCGACGACGGTGAAGAGCGTCAGCCCCCTGCCCGCGATCAGTTCTTCGAGCCGGTCGAGCGTCTCGGCGACGGAACCGGTCGAGACGCGGGTGACGGTGTTCATCGGGTACCTCCGGTGCGAGGAGCCCCGCGCTCCGGCCCTGCCGGACCTGGTGGAACGGACGGGGACGGGCGGGAACGGGCAGGGACGACGGGGACGGGGACGACGGGAAACGCGGTGTCGCGCGTGAGGCCGGGTTCCGTCGCCGGAACCCGCGGCCGGGGCTTTTCGGAACAGGGCGGGATTCTTCGTTTGAAATCTTCGGAGTTTCCAGAATCCTCGGAGTTTCCAGAGTTCCCGGAATCCCCGGAATCCCCGGAATCCCCGGAATCCCCGGAATTCTCAGAAGAGGAAGGTCAGCGGCAGGCAGCATCCGAGGAGGGCGACCGCGGCGCCCGCGCAGGCCGCGATCCGCGTGGTCAGCGGATCGTTGACCAGGGGGCCCATCACCGACCGGTCGCGGCAGAAGTGGACGAGCAGGAACAGCGCGACGGGCACGCCGAGCGAGATGACCACCTGGCTCACGATCAGCAGGCCGGTCAGCGGCGCGCCGAGCACCAGGGCGAGGACGGCCGGTGTCATCGTGACGACGCGCCGCAGCTGGATCGGCACCCGGAGGTTCAGGAAGCCCCGCATCACCACGTCTCCCGCCAGGGTGCCCACCCCGCAGGACGAGACTCCCGACGACAGGAGCATGACGGCGAACGCGAGGGCGGCGGCACCGCCGACCCGGTTCAGCAGCTCCTCGTGGGCGGCGAACAGGTCACCGGTCCAGGACCCGCCCGCGGCCGTTCCCAGCCCGGCGCCGAGGGCGATCATCGACACGTTGACGACCGTGGCGGTGCCGAGCCCGAGCAGGCAGTCGATCCGCAGCGCCCGGCGGACGAGCGCGGGCCGCCGCCACGCCGCGCCGTCCGGCCATCCCCGTCCCTGCACCAGCGCGGAGTGCAGGTAGATGGCGTGCGGCATCACGGTGGCGCCGACGATCCCCATGGCGAGGATCAGCGAGCCGCCGCCGTCCAGGCGGGGGATCAGCCCGCCGGCCAGCTCGGTGACGGACTGACGGCCCACCGCGACGACGTCGTAGACGACACCCGCGCCGACGAGCAGGAGGCTCGCGGCGCTGACGAGCTCGAACCGGCGCGTCCGGCCGTGCCGCCGCAGCTGCAGCATGAGCAGCGCCACCACCGCGGTGACCACCGCCGACACCGCGGGCGGCATCCCGAAGAGCAACTGCATCCCGATGGCCGCGCCGACGAACTCGGCCAGATCCGTGGCCAGGACGACCACCTCGGCCTGGAGCCACAGCAGGAGGCTGCCGCGGCGGGAGAAACGCTCCCGGCACAGCCGGGGCAGGCTCTTGCCGGTCGCCATGCCGAGCTTCGCCGCCTGGAACTGCACGAGGAGCGCGACGAGGCTGGCCAGCACGACCACCCACACGAGCAGGTAGCCCGACGTCGCCCCGGCGGTCAGGTTGGTGGCCACGTTGCCGGGATCCACGTACGCGATCGCCGCGACGAACGCCGGTCCCAGGATCGGAGCCGCCCGCGAACCGCCCGGCCGCGCGGGAGTCCGGGACAGTTGAGCGGGCGGGGGCAGGGTCAGCGTGTCGTCGTCGTTCATCCGTGCCTCCCGGCGCGTCGTGCCCGCCGTCACCTGTGTTCGGCGGGCGTTCACCGGCGAGCGGGCGTCGGGCTCCACGAGCCCCGCGAGCTCCGCTTCGGCAGTGCGAGACCGCGCGAAATCCCGTGTCGGCCAGTGAATTACCGGAAAATGTGAATTGGCGGCATATCGCAGCCTCGGTGCCGCAAACCAAGGATTACTCAGCCAAAGAATGAAGACAAGCGGCCGAGGTCTGGCCGGGGCAAATAAATAGCATGCCTCGGGAATCCACCTCTTATATTCTCAAAAGGCGGTAAGTCGCATAAATGGCGATGGTCGAGGAAGGGCCGGTCGATCTCCACCCGGAGCGCCCGGGTCCGGAGCCCTTCGGACCGGGTCTCCGGCGGTCATCCCAGTGGCTTGACCCAGCGGGACCACTGGGGCTGTGGCGCGTAGCCCGCGGCGCCCCAGGCGTGGTGGGCCTGCTCGTTGTCGTGCAGCACCATCGCGTCGGCCCGGAACGCGCCGAATGCCGCGAAGCGCTCCTCGGCCGCCCGGATCAGCGCGGTCCCCACTCCCCGCCTCCGGAGGGCGGGATCCACGGCGAGCCGGTAGAGGTGGGCTCGCCAGCCGTCCCAGCCCGCGAGCAGCGTGCCGGCCATCCTCCCGTCGACCTCGGCGATGAGGACGGCCTCGGAGTCCCGTTCGAGCAGCGCGACCACCTTGGCCGGATCGTCGTGCCTGTCGGTCCCCTCGGCGGCCACCAGCCAGAAGGCGAGCAACGCCTCGACGTCCTCGATCCGCCCGTGCCGGATGTTCACGTCCACGGACGGGAAGTTATCAGCCCGCCGGGGGAGGGGGCCGGAAGGGCCCCGCCCCGGGCGGTCAGGCGGACGCGCCCAGGGACGGCATCGGCTCGGGCAGGGGCTCCGGCTCCTCCCGGGGGAGGGGCTCGGCGCGGGGGAGGGGCTCCGGCTCGGCCCGGGGGAGTGGCTCGGTCCGGGGGAGGGGCTCCGCCGTCTCCGAGCCCACCGCGATGGCCGACCGGGGGGTGCGCTCGCGCACGTCCTCGCCGCGGATCGCCATCACGGCGGGCGGGCTGCCCAGGTCGCCGTACCGGGCGGCGACGGCGGCGGTGATCGCCCGGCCCGCGTCGGCGACCGTCTCCTTCGCCGAACCCGGGGGGTGAGCGGCCGACAGGTGGCCCAGCAGCGCCGCGAACCGCAGCTCCTCGGCCGCCGTGCCGGAAGACCCGTCGTCGGACGGCGGCAGTGGCCGGTCCAGCCAGAACACCCCGCCGCGCAGGAGCGCCGGGTAGGTCACCTCGCCCCGCTGGAGCGTGAGCACGGAGTCGACCAGTAACCGCCCGAACTCCTTCAGGTCGGTATCGGGTGGCAGATCGGTCGTGACCAGCAACGAAACCCTCAGCGCGTCAACCATGAGCGGCTATCCCTCCTTGAGGGGCTCATAGTAGGCGTCGCCACCGACAGTTACGGCGCGCCCGGTGGAACGTGTCGGAATCAGAGCCCGGCCGAGGTGCCGAGAAGACCTCACCGCTCGGGACGAGCGCGACAAGCTCGACAAGCGCGACGGGTCTGCCGGGGCGGTCGCGCGTGGCGCGGCGGGGGGCTTCCGCGCCGCCCCGCCGGGGAGCCGGGATCACGCCCGGCAGGGACCTCCCGCGGACCGGACAGGCGAGGGTCTCTCGCGGGCCGGACGGGCGGAGTCTCTCGCGGGCCGGACGGCAGGGGTCTCTCGCGGCCTCGCCGGGGACGAACCGGAGAGGGGACGAACAGGAGAGGAGGGGAAGACGGGTGCGCCCGGCTCGCGCGCTGTGCGGACCATGCCCGCCGCTTGTGAATCTACGTTGTAAAGGCGCCGGGGCGAGACGGGAGACTCCGGGTCGTGTCTAGGTCCATAACGCCATGTCGGAGGCGATGAGTGTGTGATTGGCTGTTCGCAATGGACATCTCATCGCGGGCTTCCGCCTACCTCGCGGCATATGACGAGCAGCTCCGGGCCAGGCCGATGCCGGGCCGTACGGCCGAGCGGATCGGGCCGCTGCTGAGGACCGTGTCGAACGGCCACGGCCAGGGCTTCCTGACGTACCGTAACCTGGGCGGCCTGGCGGGCGCCGAGCTGGACGCCTTCATCGCGCGCCAGCGAGACTTCTTCACCCGGGTCGGGCGCGAGGTCGAGTGGAAGTACCACGGCTACGACCTGCCCGCCGACCTGCCCGAACGGCTCGTGGCGGCCGGGTTCGAGCCGCGGGAACGGGAGACGGTGTTCGTCGGCGAGGCCGGTGAGCTGGCCGGTGCCAAGGCGGCGCCCGCCGGGGTGCGGCTGCGCGAGGCGGCGGGGCGGGACGACCTGGAGCGCATCCGCGAGCTGGAGGAGACGGTCTGGGACGCGGACCACGGCTGGCTGCCCGGCATGCTGGAGCGCGACCTCGCAGGTCCGGGGGACCCGTGCGCGGTGGTGATCGCCGAGGCGGGCGGGCAGGTGGTGTGCGCGGCGTGGGCGCGTTTCCACGAGGGCACCGACTTCGTCTCGCTGTGGGGCGGTTCGACCCTGAAGGAGTGGCGGGGCAGGGGCGTCTACCGGGCGATGGTGTCGTACCGGGCGGAGCTGGCGGTGGCGCGGGGTTTCCCCCTGGTGCAGGTGGACGCCTCCGACGCCAGCCGCCCGATCCTCGCCAGGCTGGGCCTGGAGGCGATCACGACGACGACGCCGTACGTGTGGGTGCCGCCGACGCTCTGATCACCGGGGAGGGGGCGGCGCGACGCGCTCGGTGAGCCGGTCGCGGAGGCGGGTCAGCCTGCCGATGCGGTCGTCGAGTGCCGCGAGGCGCTCCCGGGCCGTCCGCATGACGGCGGCCTGGAGCTGTTACCCGCCGACGTTGTCGAAGCAGACGTCGACGCCGCCCGGCGCGGCCTCCCGCAGCCTGTCGGCGATCGGCCCGTCGTGGCGGTCGAAGGCGGCGTCGAAGCCGAGGGTGCCGACCAGCCAGGCGGCCTTGGCGGGGGATCCCGCGCTGCCGACGACGCGACCGGCGCCCTTGAGCCGGGCGATCTGACCGGCCATGACGCCGACCGGCCCGGCGGCACCGGAGACGAAGACGGTGTCGCCCTCCCGCAGCCCGGCCGCCTCCACCAGCCCGACGTAGGCGGTGTCCGCCTGGGCCAGGTGGACGAGGGGGGCGAGGGAGTCGGGGCCGTCCGGCAGTTCCCCGAACTCGGACGCGCCGGCGAGGACATGGTCGCGCCAGCCGTGGCGGTGCGCGACCAGGGTGCCCGGCGGGGGCGTGCCCGGCCCTCCGCCCGCGACGACCTCTCCGATCGCGGGTCCCCACATGACCTCGCCCGGACGGTAGGACGGCAGGGGAAGGCCGGTCCCGGTCATGAGCGTGCGCATGACGGCGCGCATGGCGAGGTAGCGGTTGCGTACGAGCACCTGTCCCGGTCCCGGCGGGGGAAGCGGGGTGTCGACCAGCCGGAAGTGCTCGGGACCCGGACGGCCCGCGGGGCGGCGGGTGAGGTGGATCTCGCGTGCGGTGATGGTCATCGGTGTCTCCCGTGGAGCCGTTCGTGGCGGTGGTCGGGAGGCTAGATGTTGACCTTTGCGTGAAGGTCAAGCACCTTGGATACTCTGGCGCGGACCCGGAAGCGGACACCACGGTCCCGTAAGCGAACGGCACAGTCCCGGAAGCGGACACCACGGTGTTCACCACGCCACGCACGCCACGTCACATAACGCCACATCACGCACGCCACGTCGCGCCGCTCGCGTCGCGGTGTCGTGGCTCGCCCACGAGACACGAGAGGACACGCATGCCCGAGGTGCTCAGCAGGCGCGCGCTCAACCGGGCCACCCTGGAGCGGCAGCTGCTGCTGGCCCGCGCGGAGCTGCCCGCGCTGGAGGCGGTCCGTCACCTGTACGGCATGCAGGCCCAGGCGCCGAATCCTCCCTACATCGGGCTGTGGACCCGCCTGTCGGGGTTCGCCGCCGACGACCTCGCCCGGCTGATCAACGAGCGCCTGGTGGTGCGGCTGTCGCTGATGCGCTCCACCATCCACCTCGTCACCGCCGACGACTGCATGGCGCTGCGCCCGCTGCTGGGGCCGATGTTGGCCCGGGGCCTGCGGGGGACGGCGCACGGCAAGGGCCTGGCGGACGTGGACCTGGACGAGCTCGCCGCCGTGGGACGGAAGCTGGTGGAGGAGCGCCCGCTGACCTTCCGCGAGCTCGGCGCGCTGCTGCGGGAGCGGTGGCCGCAGGCTCCCGCCGCCGACCTGGTCGCCGGGGTACGCAACACACTGGCGCTGGTCCAGGTCCCGCCGAGGGGGATCTGGGGGGTGGGCGGGCAGGCCGCCCACACCACCGCGGAGGCGTGGTTGGGCCGTTCCCAGGACGAGCGGCCCGGCCGGGTCGCGGCGGAGGAGGCGATCCGCCGCTATCTCGCCGCCTACGGTCCCGCCACGGTGATGGACGCCCAGCAGTGGTCGGGCATGACCCGCCTGGGGGACGTCTTCCGCGAGATGGACCTGCGGGTCTTCGTGACCGAGGACGGCGCGGAGCTGTTCGACCTGCCGGAGGCGTCGCGCCCCGACCCCGGGACCCCCGCCCCGGTGCGCTACCTGTCGGAGTTCGACAACACGCTGCTGTCGTTCGCCCAGCGGACCAGGACCCGGATCACCGAGGAGGAGTACCGGGGGCGGATCTTCACCATCAACGGCATCATCAAGGCGACGGTGCTGGTCGACGGTTTCGTACGGGGCATGTGGAAGGTGACGGGGAAACGGGGCGAGGCGATCCTGGAGGTCGAGCTCTTCGCGCCGGTGAGCGAGGGGGAGCGGGCGGAGCTGGAGGTGGAGGGGGCGCGCATGCTCGACTTCATCGCCCCGGTGGCGACGTCTCGCGACATCCGTTTCCGGGAGGCTTGAGCGACTTACGTCGCCTCCGTCAGGTGTGGCGCGGACCGGGAGTGCGCGGCCTCCCGGGGAGGTGGCCGGTCGGCGGGGTCAACGGGAACCGGACGCGCCACGACGGCCCGGGCGGATGGCCGCACCGTCCATCGCGAAGAGCCGTCGCGGTAACGGGGACGGCTCAGGATGGATCGCGCCGGCCCGGTCCTCCCGGTTTCTCGCGGGTGGCGACAAGGGCCGGACGTCCACGTAGCATGTCGGCCCGGCCTGCCGGACGGTCTCATCGCCGGGATCTGACCCGTGATCCCCGGCCCGGCACACTCCCCGGCTTCCTTGCTCGGCGAGGGCGTGGAGGGTGCGAAGACCCGGCGCGAGGGTGCGAAGACCCGTCACCTCGTTCCGCGGACCCTCCGGCTCGCCTTAACTCCGGGGCTTCGGGGGCTGTGGGTTGGGGAGCAGGGGCCGGAGTGCGTGATGAATCTGTAACAGCGACCTGCCTTCAGAAATCCGCCGGTAACACCCTACCCTTCGAGATAACGTTATCTCGACCGGTCCAATCAGGCCGGAAGAGGTCTTTTGCCTGCTCAGGCAGGGGTAGAAAGGCACCCCCCATGCGAAACACGCGAGGCATCCTGGCGGCCGCCGTCACGGCGACGGCGCTCACCGGCTCGCTGGTCACGGCGCCTCCCGCCGCGGCCGCGATCCCGACCGCCGAGGAGCGGTGGAACGAGATCCAGTCACTCGCCGGCCCGGTCAAGGGCCGCTGGACCAACCAGGGCTACGCCGGCTCGGTCAACAGCACCATGCCCGACACGGCCCTGCTCGGAAACGGCGACGTCGGTGTGACCTCCGGCGGCGGCGACGGCTACAAGACCTTCCACATCTCCAAGGGCAACTTCTGGACCGCCGCGCCCAGCCCCTCGCTGGTCGCCCTCGGCTCCGTGACGATCGCGCCCGACACCACCGTCACCGCCTCCAACCTGGCGCTCGGTGCCACCGCCACCTCCTCAAGCAACCACCCGGCCTTCCCGGCCGGCCGCGCGGTCAGCGGCGCCTGGGCGGCCGGCTACGAAGGCTGGGTCTCCGATGTCGGCAAGCCGCAGTGGCTCCGGCTCGACCTGGGCTCCGCGAAGACCTTCCGGCGCTACATCCTGCGCCACGACGCCGCGGCCCGTCCCGGCGAGACGGCCAACACCAGCAAGGACTGGACCCTTGAGGCCAGCACCGACGGCACCGCCTGGACCACGATCGACACCGTCGCGAACAACACCCTCGCGACGACCGACCGCGCCTTCCCGGAGGTGACCGCGCGCTACCTGCGCCTGAACCTGACCGAGCCGACACAGGGCACCACCCCCGACTCGATCGGCAATCCGCGGGCCCGCATCGGGCAGTTCGAGCTCTACGACGTCGAGGGCCCCACCACCCCGACCGGCCCCTTCCTGGAGGAGCAGAACATTCTCAAGGGTGACGTCGACACCTCGATGGTGATCAACGGCACCCCGGTGACCATGAGGACCTTCATGGGCGCCGACAGCAACCTGGTGGTCACCTCGATCACCTCACGGGGCACCGCGCCGGTCCGGCTGCGCGCGCAGACCGCCGCCGGGGCCCAGGGCGGCCGGAACATGCCCGTCGCCACCGGCGTGTCCGGTGACACCCAGTGGGCCACCCGGTCGACCCCCTCCGGCGGCGCCTGGGTCTCCCGCGCCTCACTGGCGACCCGCGTCATCGGCGGCACCCCGATCGGCGCCCCCTCGGCCGGCCGGACCACCTTCGAGCTGGCTCCCGGCGAGACCGTCGACATCGTGACCGCCGTCACCGGCGGCGGCGCGAACAACCCCGACCCCGGCCCCGCCGCGATCGACCTGGCCCGCGCCCAGAGCGCCGCCTCGGTCGACGCGCTCTACGCCGAGCACCTGGACTGGTGGAAGAACTACTGGCTGCGCTCGTACGTCGACCTCGACGACGACGTGCTGGAGAGGTTCTACTACAGCTCGCTGTACTTCCTGGGCTCCTCGCTCCGCGAGGGCAAGACCGCGTCCGGCCTGTACGGCATCTGGGCCACGTCGGACAACCCCCTGTGGGGCGGCGACATGCACATGAACTACAACTGGCAGGCCAACTACTACGGCGTCTACAGCGGCAACCGGCCGGAGCTGGCGCTGCCGTACTTCGACCTGGTGACCGACTACCTGCCGGAGGCGCGCGAGCGGGCCAGGACCGACCTGCGCGACGTCAAGCCCGACTACGTCGACAGCCGCTTCCCCTCCGGCGGCATGCCTTCCGGCGTGCTGTTCCCGGTGGGCATCGCGCCCTTCGGCGGGACCGTCGGCGACATCTACCACCAGCAGGTGGCGAACTCGCTGTTCGCGGTGACGCAGTACCTGTCGTACTGGGATTACACCCGGGACGAGGAGTGGCTGCGCCGGACCGGCTACCCGTTCATGAAGGAGGTCGCCGCCTTCTTCGAGAACTGGCTGGAGCGCGACGAGGCCACCGGCCGGTACTTCTCCATGGGCGGCCCCCACGAGGGCACCTGGGGCAAGAACTCCAGCGCCGACCTGGGCATGCTGAAGCGCCTGCTCACCACCCTGGAGGAGGCCAGCGTCCGCCTCGGCGCCGACGCCGACCGGCGCTGGGTGTGGGGCAAGATCCTGCGCAACCTCCCGCCCGCGCCCACCACCGTCCACAACGGCAAGACGGTGTACGCCCTGGGCGAGCCCGGCACCCTGGTCGGCCTCCCGGACATCCGCCCCGGTGACAACACCGTCAACCTGGAGTTCGTCCACCCGGGTGACCAGATCGGCATCGGCTCGCCCGAGATCGAGCGGCGGACCGCGATCGACACCATCACCGCGATGAACGCGTGGGGCCAGGACAACAGTTTCCCGAAGGTCTTCACCCAGGCCGCCCGGGTCGGCTACCCCGCCCAGACGATCATCGACCGTCTCAAGCAGCAGATCACCAGCAGGTCGGTGGCGAACCTGCGGATCGCCGACGGCTACCACGGCCTGGAGAAGGCCGGCGCGATCGAGGCGCTGAACAACATGCTGCTGCAGAGCTGGGACGGCCTGGTCCACGTCTTCCCGGTCTGGCCCGCGGGCAAGAGCGGCGCGTTCCACGACCTGCGCGAGAAGGGCGGCCTGGTCGTCAGCGCCAGGCGCACCGGTGACGCGGTGGAGTACATCACCGTGAAGAGCGAGCAGGGCGGCAGGTTCGAGGTCAAGAACCCGTGGACGGGGACGAAGGTCAACGTGTCGTCGGACGACGGGACGGTGAGCGACATCGGCGCGGGGAAGGCGATGCTGCGCGTCGTGGCGGAGAAGGGCGCGACCTACACCTTCACGCCCGCCCGGTGAGACCCGGATGACACCCGGATAACACGCGGATGACATCCGGATGAGAGGGGCCCGGCGCCGTCGGCGCCGGGCCTTTTCACCGAGTGGACGTCCTGGGCAGGCCGGAGACGACCATGGCGATCAGCATCTCGTAGCTGGTGTTCAGGTCCTCGTCCAGGCCGAACCCGCCGGCCGCCTCCAGGGAGGCGAAACCGTGCACGGCCGCGCGGACGCAGCGGGTGGTGTGGAGCGCCGCCGACCCCTCCAGCCCGTAGCCGCGCAGCACGGCGAGGATCACCTCCAGCAGGCGGGTCGCCGTGCCGACCAGGTCGGGGTCCTTCAGCGGGTTGTCGGGGAAGGCCGCGTAGCGGTGCGGGAAGTCGACCACGTAGCTTCGCCAGGCACGCATCAGGGCCGCCGTCGCCTCGTCGCGGCTCTTCCCCATGGCCGCGGTGCCGAGGCGCGCCGCCATGTCGTCCATCACGCGCAGGCCGACGAGCTTGCGCAGCTCGGGCAGGCCGCGGACGTGCTTGTACAGGGAGGGGGCGGCCACCCCGGTGCGGGCGGCCACCGCGGCCAGTGTCAGCGCGTCGGGGCCCTCCTCGTCGATCAGGGCCAGTGCCGCGTCCACCACCGCGCCGGAGGTCAGGCCCGCCCTAGGCACGGGCCGCTCCGGCCAGGAACCCCTCCAGGGCGGCGAAGGTGGCCTCGGGCAGCTCGGCGTGCGGGTAGTGGCCGGCTCCCTCGATCATCGCGACCCCGGTCGTGGCGGCGTACGGCCTCAGCACCTCCTCGGCCAGGCGGGCCTCCGCGGCGGGATCGGGGAAGTCGGGGTCCTTCGACCCCATGACGACCAGCGCCGGGCAGGTCATGCGGGGGGCGCAGTCGGTCCAGTGGCCCTCGGCGGGGGCGACCACCCCGGAGACGGCGGCCATCCTGCCCGGCTCGCGCAGCGTGGCCCTCAGCTCGCGCAGGTAGCCGGGGAGGTCGGCGGGCTTCGCGGTGGGATAGAGCGAGCGGTAGTACATCCCCCACAGGAGCGGGCTGGCCATGACGAGGTTCTGCGCCAGCCGGAGCATCAGGCCGAGCTGAGGCCGCCCGACGAAGGGCGCCAGCATGACCACGGCGCTCACCTCGCCCTCGGCCGCGGTCGCCGTGGTCCAGGCCACCGCCCCCGCGCTGGAGGAGCTGCCGACGAGGACGGCGGGACCGCCCAGGTGGCGGACCAGGGCCAGCAGGTCGGAGCCGACCGACCGAGGGCTGTAGTCGGGCCAGCCCGTGCTCGACTCGCCGTGGCCGCGCACGTCGACCGCGGCGACCCGGTAGCCCGCCTCCGCCAGCCGCGGCGCCAGGAACCGGAACACCTTGCGGGTGTCGCCCATGCCGTGCGCGCACACCACCAGCGGCCCGTCCTGCGGCCCGATGACCTCGTACGCCAGCCGCCCACCGGTTATCTCCAGGAACTCCGTACCCATCACGCGCACTCCTCGGCTATCGCTCATAGCCTCAAAGCTAAGGTGAATAGCTTTCGTCGTCAAGGGGCCGTCCGCAGGGAGAGTTCGCGGCCGGGTCGCTCCTTCGGGGCCGGCCTTCTCGCGGCTGAGGTCGGCTGAGGTTGCCGGAGGTCGCGGAGGTCGGCTTCGGCTGAGGTCTGCTGCTGAGGTCGGCTGAGTTCAGTGAAGGTCAGTGGAGTTCAAGGGGGGCGCGACGGGTGGTCGGCGTGGTGGTCGCGGTCCCGGCCGTCCCGTTCCAGGCCAATTTCCGTAATTGGCCGTTCTCTTGGCGCGGGAACTGCTCGATGATGTGCTCATGATCTCTGTCAGTGCTCTCGCGGGCATCGCCGCGGTCGCCCTCGGCCTGGTGCTCACCCCCGGGCCCAACATGGTCTACCTGGTCTCGCGGTCGGTGACGCAGGGGCGCCTGGCCGGCATGATCTCGCTGGCGGGCGTCGCGGTGGGCTTCCTGGTCTATCTGCTGGCGGCGGTGGCCGGGATCGCCGCGATCTTCGCGATGGTGCCCGCCGTCTACGTCGCGATCAAGCTCGCGGGCGCCGCGTACCTGCTGTGGCTGGCCTGGAAGACGATCCGGCCCGGTGCCCAGCCGATTTTCGCGCCCGGGGTCCTCCCCGCGGACCCGCCCCGGCGGCTGTTCTCCATGGGGCTCGTCACCAACCTGCTCAACCCCAAGATCGCCATCCTGTACGTGTCGCTGCTGCCGCAGTTCGTCGATCCCGCGCGTGGTGACGTCGGCACGCAGAGCCTGCTGCTGGGCGCCACCCAGATCGTCATCGCGCTCTCGGTCAACGCCCTGATCGTGCTGACCGCGGGCTCGGTCGCGACCTTCCTGGGCGGGCGGCCCACCTGGATGCGTGTGCAGCGCTATCTGATGGGCGCCGTACTCGGCGGGCTCGCCCTGCGCATCGCCACCGACCGCTCGCCCGCCGTGGCCGCGTAGGGGAGCCGTTCCGGTCGCGAACGGCGGCCCGCGCTCACCGGTGGCGGCCCGCCCTCACCGTGGCCCGTCCTACCAGTGGAGGCCCGCTCTCACCGGTGGCCCGTCCTACCAGTGGCGGCCCGTCGCGATGTCGTCCAGGTGCGGTGCCGACAGGTGCAGCACCCGGTAGGCGACCCCGTCCCCCTTCCCGACCCCGTCCCCCTTCCTCTTCCCGGTTCCGTCCTCCGGTCCCGTCCCGTCTCCCCGCCCTGGACCGTTTCCCTCTCCTGGACCGGCTCCCTCTCCGGGCGCCTCGTGCTCCCACAGCGTGAAGCGCACCAGCTCCCAGTGCCGGGGGTCGACGGCGAGGGCCGCGGAGTGCACGCCCGCCGTGCCGGCGTGCCGCCGCAGGTCGGCCAGGGCCCGCTCGACCACGCCTGCGGGATCGGTGTCGGCGGGGATCGGGTCGGTACGGCGCGAGGCCGCGCGGGGCACAGCCGACGCCGACGGCCCCCGCTCGTATCCGACGCCGGTCCAGTGTCGGACCACGGGCCTGCCGAAGTCGCGCACGATGTTCTGGAAGCCACCTCCGCCCCACAGGAAGTCGTTCATGCCGGTCAGGGAGCTCCACAGGTAGAACGGCGCGTACTGGTTGACCGCGGAGCCGTCCACGCCCCGCTCCCTGATCAGGTACGCCTTGAGCCCCAGCCCGGCGTAGCCGTCGAGCGCGTGGCCCCTGGTCGCCACCCGCTCACGGATGATCCCCATGTCGTAGTCGGCGGGCAGCCCGATCTCGTACTGCATGGCGTGCATGGAAGAGGACCTCCTGGTGCTGACTGGTGCCGGCATGGGACGGGCGTGCGCTACCGGACCGGCCGAAGGTGGTCCGGCTTCGCCGGGGCGGTGAGGCGGAAGCGGTGGACCGGCTCCGGCGAGTCCTGTGACGCGGGATCCCGCGTCATCCCCAGCCGCAGGGCCACCCGCGCGGAGGCGGTGTTGCCCTCGTCGACCTCGGCGACCACCCGGGACAGGGAGAGCGTTCCGAAGGCGTACTCCAGGATCGCGGTGGCGGCCTCGGTGACCAGGCCCTCACCCCATCGGTCGGGGGAGAGGCTGTAGAGCAGCTCGACCTCGCCGCCGGAGGTTCCGCGCAGGCCGCACACCCCGGCCACGGTGGAGTCGGGGACGAGCGCCCACAGGCCGTAGCCCCGCTCGGCGAAGTCGCGGCGGCTGTCGTCGATCAGCCGGACCGCGAGATCGGGGAGGACGGGCTCGTTGTCGAAGAGGCGGCGCCGGACGAGAGGGTGGCCCCAGTGCTCGTGCAGCGCCTCGACGTCTCCGGCCTCGACCGGGCGCAGTGTCAGGCGGCCGGTGGCGAGAATCACGGTGGGGACCTCCTGTCGTCGCATGCCCCCGCGCCTTCGTGGCTCAGCCGTGGCTGAGGTCGATGACGCAGAAGAGGTTGCCCTCGGGATCGGCGAGGACCACGAAATCGGGGTCGTCCGGGTAGAGGTCCCAGGCGACCCGCTCGGCGCCCAGTGACACCAGCCGTTCCACCTCGGCCGCCTGCTCGGCGGCGTCGGGGACGAACAGGTCGAGGTGCGTCCGGGGGTGCTTCTGGACCGGTGTCCGCGTCACGTCGAGCGCCAGCGGGACACCGTCCCCCTCCACGGGCTCGATCACGGTCCAGTCGTCCCCGGCCTGGCCCTCGCGGGGCGCGTAGTCCAGCGCCCGCGTCCAGAACCCGACGGCGCGCCGCATGTCGGTGACGCCCAGCACCACCTGCCCGATCCTCACCATGCCCCAATCCTGGCAGGAACCCCCGTCCCCCGGAAACCCGATGTCCTGGGGCGCGGCCACGCCCGGGGGACACGCCCGCAGCCGTGAGCCCGGCGTTCGCCCCGACGCCGCCGCTCCGGGCCTTTCCGGTACGGCCGGCGGTGACGCTCGCCCCGGGGCCGGTACCGGTCCGGCGCCGCACCCCCTCCTCGGAGGCCCGGCGCCGGAGCTGTCCCTCACCACGGACGCGGGCACCGTGCGGCTCGCCGACCTGACGCACGGCGCCCGCCCGCTCCTGCTCGACCTCGGCGGCGGGAACGCGCCGGCCGGGACGGCGGCGGGCTGGAAGGACCGGGTGGACGTCGTCACCGCCACCCCCGACCGGCGGGTCCCCGCCGGGCTCCTGATCCGCCCTGACGGTTACGTCGCCTGGACGGCCCCGGACGAGGGGGCGGGCGTCCCGGCGGACCTCGGCCTCCGCGAGGCGCTGTCCACCTGGTTCGGCGCCCCCGCGTGATCCGGCGCCGGCTCCCGAGTGTCCTGCTCCCCGGGTACCCGGTCCCGGTCTCGACAAGACCGAAGAGGGAGACCGGCTTCCGCGCCGGTCTCCCTCCCCGTCATCTCGTTTCTTCCCTCCGGCCCTTTCCGGCCGGTTCTTCCCGGTCTTTTCGCTCGGAACAGGTCAGAAGTCGTCGGCGGTGCGGATCCGGTCACGGATCCAGACGCCGGCCTCCTTCAGCGGCGTCGTGCCGGTCCAGGGGCCCCCGGCGTTGCAGGTGCCGACCTTGAAGACCGCGCCGGAGCGGTTGTCGTCGGAGAAGTTCCAGTTGACCCAGCTGATCTTCTTGGTCGCCATCAGGTCGAGGTAGCGCTGGGACATGGCGAAGTCGTTGGCGTCCTCGCCGGCGTAGTTCTGCGTACCGAACTCGGTGACGAACATCGGGATGCGGTCGGCCGCGCGGGACAGCGTGTCGAGGTACTCGGTGCCGTGCGAGGCCGCGTAGAAGTGGAAGGTGTACATGATGTTCGAGGCGTTGACCGGGTTGCCCGTCACCTCGGTCTCCGAGGCGCCCTCGGACACCCCGAGCGAGGACCAGGCGCGGGTGCCGACCAGGACGATCCCGTCGGGGTCCTGCGCCCGGATCACCGGGATGATCTGCTCGGCGTAGCCCTTGATGGTGCTCCAGCTCACGCCGCTCGGCTCGTTGGCGACCTCGTAGAGGATGTTCGGCCTGGCGGCGTGCCGCTGGGCGATCTCGGTGAAGAAGGTCCTGGCGCGGGCGAGGTTGTAGTTGGGGTCGCCGGGGGTGAGCATGTGCCAGTCCACGATGACGTACATGCCCTGCGCGCTGACCTGCTCGATGAGCGTGTGCGCGAGGTCGGTGAACGCCCTCGGGTTCGTCTCGTAGCCGCCCTCCTGGACGTACGTGGACAGGCGGACGACGTCGGCCCTCCAGTCGGTCGCGAGCGCGTTCAGCGAACCGGTCGTGACGCACTGCCGGTACCACTGCAGGCCGTGGGTGCTCATGCCGCGCAGCTGGATCTGCTTGCCGTTCTTGTTGCACAGCTTGGTGCCGCAGACCCGCAGCTGCCCGTTGGCGGCGACGGGCGTACCGCCGCCGCCGCTGCCCGCCTGGGTCGTCGCCGTGACGGACGCGCTCCTCGCCGACTCGTTGTTCGCGGCGTCGCGGGCGGTGACGGTGTAGGTGTGGGTCGTCGAGGCGGCGAGCCCCGAGACCGTGGCGGTCGTGCCGGTCACGGTGGCGACCACCGCGGAGCCCTCGTAGACCCGGTAGTCCTTGACCGTGCCGCTGTTGTCGGTCGAGGCGTTCCAGGCCAGGCTGATGGAGGAGGACGTCGTCCCGGTGCCGCGCGGGGACGACGGCACGCTCGGCGGCGTGGTGTCACCGGGGTTCTGCCCGCCGCCGCAGGGAGCGCCGTTGAGCGTGCAGTTGACCGGCGATCCCGGGCCGGAGGCGGTGAAGCCGAAGGTGGTGCTCGCCCCGGGGGCCAGGGTGCCGTTGTACTCCCGGTTCCTGAAGGTGTATCGGCTGCCGCTGCTGGTCATCAGGGAGTCCCAGTACGTGCCGAGGCTCGTGCCCGACGGGAGGTCGAAGGAGACCGTCCAGCCGTTCAGCGTGGAGGTCCCGGTGTTCTTGACCGTGTACTGGCCGCTGTAGCCGCTGCCCCAATCTTGCGCCTTGGTGAACGTCGCGGTGTCCGCGTGGGCGGCGGACGGGACGAGCAGGGTGAAAAGTAACGTCAGCAGCCCGGTCAGCACCAGGGCTGGGGTGGTGCGCCGCATCATCGCTCCTTGCGTCGGGGGGTGGGATACGGTGGCGCTTTATTAGGAAACTTTCCTAACGTGACACGTGACGTTAGGTGGCGCGGGCCTGTCATGCAAGACCCAGATCCCCTTGCCCGCCTGAGAAAATTTAATCGTTAGGAAGCTTTCCTAACGCGTTTCATCAGGGCAGGATGGCGTAACCTCCCGATACGCCGCGACTCGGAGATGGCCGCCATGAAACGTTCACGCAAGGCCCCGCCGGTCCTCGCGACCGCGCCGCTCCCGGCCTCCGCCCTGCCCGCCCCTGCGGCCGGGGCCGGGGCCGGGGTCGCCGCCTGGCGGCTCCGCTGGTCGCCGGACGCCTCGCGGACGGGCCTGTCCGCCTTCGAGACCGTCGAGGACGACCGGGCCGGATCCCACCCCTCCGCCGCCCCGCACATCAAGGTGTCGGGCGGCGGCTTCCGCTTCGACGTGCACACGGCGGACCGCGACAGGGCCGCGGACCGGCAGCGCCACGAGGTCACCGGGATGCGCGAGGGCGGCTCGTACCTGCGGTGGCGGCTCGGCGAGACCTGGCGGGTCACCTACTCGATGTACGTCCCGGGCACGCTGAGGGCCACCACCACCTTCACCCACATCATGCAGACCAAGCAGCCGGGCAGGGGCACCTCCCCCATCACGGTGACCTCGCTGCGCAGGGTCGGTGGCAGGCAGACCATCGAGCACAAGATCTTCGCCGAGAACGTCCTGGTGGGCAGGACCGACCTCGAACCGCTGCAGGACAGGTGGGTCGACGTCGAGTACGAGATCAAGATCGCAAACGGCGCCGCCGGGTGGGTGCGCTGGGTCCTGCGCAGCGGCGGGACCACGGTGGTCGACGCCACGAAGACCGGCGTCGACACCTTCCTGGCCGACCGCGTACGCCCCAAGTGGGGCATCTACCGCTCCCTCGGCGACACCTCGGGCTCGCTGCGGAACACCTACATGCTCCTTCGGGACATGCGCGGCTACCAGCTGGTGGGCGAGACCGCCCCCGCGCTCCGGCGGCGCCTTTGAAAACGCCTCCGGAACGCCCCCGGAACGCCTCCGAGCCGTACGGCCCGGCCGGTCAGCCGGCCGGGCCGGGCCCGCGCCCGATGATGCGGTCCCCGAGCCTGGTGACGAGCTGCGCGCGCACGTACGAGGGGAGGGCGCAGCCGTGCGCGACGAGCGTGTCGAGCGCGGGCAGGTCGAGGAGGACGGCCCAGTCCTGGACGTCGTCGCAGTAGGAGACGTCGAGGTGGCGGAGGTCCTTCAGCGCCTGGAGCGGGGCCAGCGACCGCACGGGCGTGTTCCTGATCGACAGGTGCTCCAGGGTGCGCAGGCCTTCGATGCCGTCCAGGCCGGTCAGCGGCGTGTGCTCCAGGTCCAGCCGAGTCAGCGAGGTGAGGGCCGAGATGTCCTCGGGGACGCGGTGCAGGCGGCTGCCGGACAGGTCGAGCTCCTCCACCCCGGTGGGGGAGGCGAGGGCCGAGAGCAGGAGCGCCGGGGGCGGGAGTATCACCGGCCGGGGCTGGGCGAGCACCGGTGACCGGCCCGCGGCGGCCTCCTGCAGGACGCGCCACCTGTCCACCGGCGCGCCGTACCCGCCGAGCCGGACGTACCCCGAGGGCAGCCACGGCGCCAGCCGCTCGGCCACGATGTCGTCGCGGTCACCGGCGCCGATGACCCCGGCCAGCAGCCGGCCGTAGTGCTCGTACGCGTGCTCGGCGGGCACGAACAGGTCCGCCACGATGTCCCCGCCCGCGACGAGGACCCCGTCGTTGCCCGAACAGAAGATCACCCCCGCGGCGACGGTGCCGAGCACGAGATGGTCGGCCGCGCTGTGGATCGCGCGGGCCCGCAGGTCACCGCTGACCGCGAGGTAGCTCTCCGAGACGTCGCCGTCGTCGAGAAGCCCCTCCACCACCAGCCCGCCGATCACGATCAGCGGCGCCTTCACGTCGAGCCAGCCGGGGACGTACGTGTCGCCGAACCAGATCGTGGCCCGGTGCACGATCCACCCCGACTCCGTCCGCTCCGCGCCGTCGGGGAAGACCGGGGGCGTCTCGCCGGGAAAGGCCAGCGACCACGCCTGGGCGAACAGCAGACCGTAGATGGGAGGCATGATGTGGTGCGGCCACTCCCCGGCCTGGGCCGGTCGCCGCAGCCAGGATCCGATCGGATGCAACTCCTCCGTGATGTCGCCAAAATAGTCCAGCGCCTCCGCGCCGGCCCCGGCCTGCTGCCGGAGCGCCGTCAACGCGTCGCCGAGACGCTCCGACGCCCCGGAGAAATGCTCAACCGTCAGATCCATGTCACATACCGTACTCATCGCCGCGAATTTCGAAAGCCGTTCGGATGACGCTCCCGGATGGCGGGCGTGTCGGGAAACACCGGGCGCGACCGTACGGCGACACAGGGCAAAGTGGATCTTCGCCTGGACGTCGGGTACCGTGCCCGAGGCCCCTGAGCGCTCCGGCCCGGCCCGCGAACGCGGGCCGGGCACGAACCAGTACGAACCGAGCACGGACCTGAGCACGGACCCGAGCACGGACCGGGCGGTGACCGGGCACGAACCCGGGCACGGGCCCGGCCGGCCGTCGGCCACCGGGCGGGGGCCGGGCACGGACCACGGTGACATCGGAAGGATGGACAGACATATGGAGGCCGGAAATCGCCGGACCCTGCGGTTGCTCGTCACCGGAGGCGGGACCGGTGGCCACACCTACCCCGCGCTGACCACCGTCGCGGCCCTGCGCGACCACGCCGCCGCGCGGGGACTCGACCTGGACGTGCTCTGGGTCGGTACGGCGGCCGGCCTGGAGGCCCGCGTCGCGGCCGAGCACGGCATCCCGTTCCGCGCCATCACGGCCGGGAAGCTCAGGCGCTCGCCCAACCCCCGAGAGCTGGCCACCAACCTCGCGGACATGTTCCGGATCCCGGTCGGCGTGTTCCAGGCCTTCGGCATCGCCGCCCGCTACCGCCCCGACGTGGTGCTGTCGACCGGCGGTTACGTGTGCGTGCCGCTGGGGGTCGCCTCCCGGGTGCTGGGCAGGCCGCTGGTGATGCACGAGCAGATCACCTCGCTCGGCCTGGCCAACCGCATCCTGTCGCGCTTCGCCCGGCGGATCGCGCTCACCCACCCCTCCTCGATCGAGCACCTGCCCGCGGGCGTGCGTGACCGGGCCGTCATCACCGGGAACCCGGTGCGCCCCCACCTGCTGCGCGGCAACGTCGACGCGGGACGGCGCCACTTCGGGCTCTCGTCCGGCCTGCCCCTCGTCTACGTGACCGGCGGCGCCCAGGGGAGCCGCCAGATCAACACCATGGTCGAGGCCATCCTGCCCGCGCTGCTCTCCCACGCCCAGGTGATCCACCAGTGCGGCCCCGGCTGGATCGCCCAGTTCACCCGTACCGCCGCCGAACTGCCCGTCGGGGTGCGCGACCGCTACCGCCCGGTGCCGTACGTCGGCGCCGAGCTGGCCGACGTGTTCGCCGCCGCCGACGTCGTGGTCTCCCGCAGCGGGGCGGGCACGGTCGCCGAGCTGACCGCGGTGGGCAAGCCGTCCGTCCTCATCCCCCTGGTGCCCTCCGCCGCCGACGAGCAGCGCCAGAACGCCCGCTACCTCGCCGAGGCGGGCGCCGCCAGCGCGCTCCTGGAGGACGGCCCGACCGCCGACCACCTCCTGGCCGAGCTCGACGCCCTCCTGAGGGACCCGCACGCCCGCGCCGCGATGGCCGGCGCCGCCGGTGCCCTCGGCCGCGTCGACGCCGCCGACAGCCTGGCCCTGGTGCTCCTGGAGGCGGCGGGGGTGAACGGCAAGGACGGTTGAGCCCGGCCGGGCCCGCGGTCCCCGTCCCGGAGGTCCTAGTTCATCTCCATGGACTCTTCCTTGTCGGATCCCTCGTCGGATTCCATGTCTGACTCCTCGTCGGCCATCGGGCCGGAGAAGTCGAAGGGCGGGGGGAAGGGGTCGGGGTCGAAACCCTCGATGCGGGCGCCGATCCTCTGGGTGAGGTCGGTGTAACGCCGGTAGCAGGCGAGTCCGGCCAGGTCGGTGGGCTGCCAGCCGGGGCCGCGGGCGTGGCCGGGGAAGCCGGGATACTCCTTGAGGGTCCCGGCGATCCTGCGGTGCAGGACTGTAACGTTCCAATTCACCGCGAACATCGACTCGCCCTCGGCCAGCGGGGTCTCCCCGCGCACCTTGCGGACGCCCACCTCGTACTCGTCGAGGAGCCGGGTGACCTCGGGCAGCCAGTGGTCGGTGGAGCCGGTCTTGGGGAAGTCCGACAGGGCCATCCCGCGCGACCAGCGCAGCAGCGTGACGGCCTCGGCGACGAAGGTGGGCCAGGAAGGGCGGTAGGTGCCGTAGGCCCGCAGCTCCACCGGCACGCCGCGCCCGGTGGCCGCGTCGGGGTCGGCGGCGCCGTGCACGGACGGGTCGAGGCCGGTCTCGTTCATCCCGCCGAAGACGCGTTCCTGGTCGACGGCGGCCCGGCCGCCGAGCGCCGAGGCGATGTAGTTGCCGATGGTGATCGACTGGTTGGTGACCGACCGGGAGTCGCCGTCGCTGAAGCCGGGAATGATCTGATCTCCGATGTGGCCGCTGATGGCGCCGGCGCGTCCCCGGATCGCGGCCCGGACGTCGTCGTGCAGCGAGTCGAAGACGGTCCGCATCGGCACCCGGGAGAGGGCGGCCACGTAGTTCTTCGGCTGCCCGGTGACCCTGCCGTTGTCGTCGGAGTTCGCGACGATGTCGGCGAACGCGGCGACCTGGGTGAAGACGAGCGCCAGATAGCCGGCCAGCTCCGGCAGGTGCGGCTGCTGCACCCGGCCCTGGGGGATCAGCCCCGCGCAGTGCACGCCCACCGCCTCGGCGCGCGCCGCGTGCTGCTTCAGGTGGTTGCCGGACCCGCTCAGGTCCATCGTGAGCGCGGCGATGCCGGTGAGGGCGGGGCCGAGCCTGTCGGGTGCGATGCCGACGGTGTAGTGGATCAGCATGTTCAGGGCGTTGTCCGGGACCGGGTAGGTCTGCGGCGCGATCAGGGCGTCCCGCGCCAGGACGGGATCGAGGCCGCCGAGCATGGCCGGATCGAGCCTGGCCTGCTTGAAGGCCGTGTACAGCCCGGTCGAGGTCGGGGTGATCACGTTGGACAGCAGGCGGTTGTCCGCGTGGCGGTAAAGGTCGGTCCTGAGCGAGTCGACGACGGCGAGCCGCTCCCGCAGCTGGGCCTCGGCCTCCGCCGCCGAGCCGGCGTGCTGGTCGAAGTGGACGGCGACGAATTCGACGTTCGAGTAAGTCCTCCTCGTTCCGCCGAGAGTGATTCCGCGTTTGTCGCTGACGATTTTCAGCAGCCTCGGGAGAACGTAAACCTCGGTGTCACCGGGAAGGTTCGTCCTGTTCAGGTCGAGCATCGGCCGGGCGAGTTCGACTTCCACGCCTAACGCCATGGGTCACCCCTTGTAAGTAATTCGATGGAATTATTTCGCGCTGCGATGTTTCGCGGATTCCCGTGCAGCATCGCAGTGGGTGGCAGGCCGCGCAAGAGGGGTGATCCTCCCTTTTCCGCGTGACGATCCGATGTGAATCGCATGGCAACCGGATACGGATCGCACGGCGATCGGGGAGCGGCCGGGTCCCCGGCGCGGGGCCTCGCCGCCTGTCGCCGGGGCGGTGATCGCCTTCCTGGTCAGGCGTAGCGGCGGAGAGGCGGGGGACGTGCGCTCTCCCGGCGGGGCCCGGCCCACCGGCGGCCCATGTCCCATGAATGAAGATTTACCGAACAGGCCCAGGCGGCACGGCCGTTCCCCGCTCGCGTTCTGAGTAATCTGGCGACCGCACGAAGTGCAGGGTGGTGCGGGCCGGGAATGTCGCACGACAGGAGTCCGTCGTGTCATTTCTCATGTCGTGTGATTTCTCATGGAAAATCGCAGGCCGGCGACCACGGGGCCCCGCGTGGTCACGGTCGCCGGCCACACGGCCGGAACGAGCTCGGGAAGGCGCGTCTTTCACGGGGCTTTTCCGCCACGGAACAGCATGCGGACCGATCCCGAAAGGCAGGTCGACCATGACCCGGCAGGAAAAGCCCTCGCCAGGAATGACCGGCGAGATGTACAACCAGCTCACCGATTCCTGCGCCGACGCGTTCGGCGGCAACCTCCACGTCGGCTACTGGACGGACGACTACGACGAGGCGCCCGTCGCCCAGGCGACGGACCACCTCACCGACCTGGTGGCCGAGCGCCTGGAGGTCGTTCCCGGCGAGCGCGTCCTGGACGTGGGCTCGGGCACCGGCAGGCCCGCCGTACGCATCGCCGTGGCCCGCGACGTCCACGTCACCGGGGTCACCCTGAGCGAGAACCAGGTGCGGCTCGCCGAGGGCCGCCCCGAGGCGGGCCAGGGCCAGGGACACGCCGACTTCCAGCTCGCCGACGCGATGTGGCTCCCCTTCGACGACGCCTCCTTCGACGCCGCGTACGCCATCGAGTCGCTCGTCCACATGGAGAACCCGGCGGCGGCCCTCAGCGAGATCGCCCGGGTGCTGCGTCCCGGCGGGCGGTTCGTGGTGGGGGAGTGGTATCTGCTCGGCCCTCTCGCCGCCGACGACGCCGCGGACCTGGAGCACTTCTCCCGGAGCTTCAACGTCCACTTCCTGCCCACCGTCGAGGAGTTCTACGGGGAGATGGAGCGGGCCGGACTGAAGATCGAGATATTTCACGACATATGGCCAAACATCAGCCGGTCTTTCCAGCTGGTGGGCGACATCCTCCCTGCCTCCGCCATCCGCCTGGGCGGCGAACTCGGTGAGCAGCTCGCCGTCTGCGGGGAGATATACCGCCGCTTCGGGGAGATCCCACAGATCAGCTACGCCCTGTTCACCGCGGTCCGCGGCTGAGGGGTCGCGGCTCCCGGTGGTCCGAACGGGGCGACACGATCCCGTCCGGCCACTCCAGGCAGGATGCTCGGGTCGGCGACCCCGGCCTTCCTGTGGCCGGACGACGCCGCTCCCTTCATCTTTCTCATATTGAGAATTTCTCACCATGAGGGTAACTTGAGCCCGGGAAACCGGGAGGAAAGATGTCGCAGGCACGCCGGGCGCTCGCCGCGGAGACCGTGGAGATCCTGGAGCGCGGCTGGTACGACCACCCCTCGCGGGGGCGGGTGTCCATCGGGAAAGAGCTCGCCGGAGCCGTCGCGGGCACCCGGCTGTGGGGGCCCGACGAGCCGGTCGGGCCGCTCGCCGCGTCTCCGGCCCCGGCCGTCGCGACCTCGGTGGAGGTCGTCAACGAGACCTCCCTGTCGGCCGCCCGCCGGATGGTCGGGGCCGACGGCGGTGGCGGTGGCCGAGGTGGTGGTGACGAGCAAGGTAGCGGCGGCCGGGGTGGTGGTGACGGTGCCGTCGGCTGCCTGAACTTCGCCTCGGCGAAGAATCCCGGGGGTGGTTTCCTGCGGGGGACCCAGGCGCAGGAGGAGAGCCTCGCGTACGCGTCGGGGCTCTACCGCTGCCTGGTCGAGGTGCCGGACTTCTACGCCTTCCACCGGAAGGAGGGCGATCCGCTCTACAGCGATCGCGCCATCTTCTCGCCCTCGGTCCCGGTCTTCAGGGACGACCGGGGCGACCTGCTCGCCCGCCCGTACCCCGTCTCGTTCCTGACCGTGGCCGCGCCGAACGCCGGGGCGATGGACGCGAACGACGAGCGGCGCGCCCGCCTGCCGGAGGTGCTGTTCGAGCGTTCGGGGAGGGCGCTGAGCCTCTTCGCCGCCTCGGGGGTGCGCGAGCTCGTACTGGGGGCGTGGGGGTGCGGCGTGTTCCGCAACTCGCCCGCGCTCGTGGCGGACTGCTTCGCCACGCACCTCGGTCCCTCGGGCGCCTTCCACGGACGCTTCGAGCGGGTGGTCTTCGCCGTGCTCGACGACATCCCCGGAACACCCGTCCACGACGCGTTCGTCCGGGCGTTCGCCGGTGGGCTCGGGTAGGGCGACGCTTCCCGCGCCTCCGGAACGACCGGGTGCCAGGTTTTGTCGGGTTCTGCCTGGTTTCATTGAGTTCGGGTGTCCCCGTGCCGGGTCTTGCCGGTTCGGATGACCGCCGGGACACGTCCCGGGGCCTGTGACGCCTCCTCCGGTGGTTCAGTACGCGATGCCGACCACCTGTCCCACCGTCGCCGGGTCGTCCAGCAGGGCGAGGATCGCGTGGGCCAGGTCGGCGCGGGCGATCGTGTGCCCGCCGGGGACGTTGCCGCCGACGACGAGCCGGTAGGTCCCGGTGCGGGGCTTGTCCAGCAGGCGGGGCGGCCGCATGACCGTCCACTCGCTACCGCTGGCGCGGATGGCCTCCTCCATCGCCCCCAGATCGGTGTAGACGTCACGCAGGAGTCTCCGGATCAGCGGGGTCATGATCCTGCGGTCGAAGAAGGGGGCGTCCTGCGGCGAGGGGCCGACCGGGGCGGCGCTCACCGCGACGAAGCGGCGCACCCCGCATACCTCCAGGGCGGACAGGATCCCCCGGGTCGCGGGCGCGACGACGCCCTCCCGGGCGAGTTTCCTGTTGCGCGGGCCGAGACCCGAGATCACGGCGTCCCGCCCCTCCATCGCGGGACGCAGCGAGCGCGGGTCGGTCACGTCGGCCGTCACCACCCGCACGCCGGTGAGGTCGTCCGGCAGCCGCGCGGGATCGCGCACCACCGCCGTCACCTCGTGCCCCGCCTCCAGCGCCTGCCGTACGACCTCCCGGCCCGTACCGCCCGTCGCTCCGCAGACGGTCAGCTTCATGGTGCCCTCCTGGTTGGTGAGTGCTCACTAACCATTAGAGTGAGTGTTCACCCACCTATTCGTCAACTCCGGGAGAGCGCCCAGCATGAAGCCGACGCGGGTCCGGATCCTGGACGCGGCCGACCAGCTGATGCGGACCATCGGGCTGGCCCGCACCACCACCAAGGAGATCGCCCGCGTCGCGGGATGCTCGGAGGCCGCGCTCTACAAGCACTTCGACAGCAAGGAGGAGCTGTTCACGTTCGTGCTGAAGGAACGGCTGCCCCGGCTCGCTCCGCTCCTCGCCGAATTGGAGAGCGGGAACGGGGGCGTGGGCAGAGATGGAGACGGGCGCGACGTCGAGGAGACCCTGGCCGAGATCGCCCGGCACGCCGTGGCGTTCTACGCGTCGACCTTCCCGATCGCCGCCTCCCTGTTCTCCGATCCGGCGCTGCTGCGGCGGCACGGCGAGGAGATGGACAGGCTCGACATGGGCCCGCACAAGCCGCTCGACGCCCTCGCCGCCTACCTGCGCGAGCAGCGCGCCGCCGGGCGCCTCCGGACCGGCGCCGACCCCGAGGCGGCGGCGGCCCTGTTCCTCGGGGCGTGCTTCCAGCGCGCCTTCCTGCACGCCTTCGCCGGGGAGCGCCCGCCGTCGGGCCCGGCCGCCCAGCCGCTCGACGAGTTCGCCGCCGCGCTGGCCAGGACCCTCCTGGAGGGTGTCCGGGAGCCGGAGGCCCCCGTTCGTCCCTGACCGGAGTGATCCCAGGGGTTCGTGGCCGGAGGTCCCCGTCCGGCTGTGACCGGAGGTGGGCCCGGCGCCCCGATCGGGGGACTCGGAAGTCCGTGACCGGAAGTGGATCCAGAAGCCCGTGACCGGGGACCGGGGGCTCAGAAGTCCATGTCGCCGCCGCCGGGCATGGCGGGGGCGGCTCCGGCCTTCTCGGGCTTCTCGGCGATGACGGCCTCGGTGGTGAGGAACAGC
>NZ_JBEOWK010000028.1:0-127757 GCF_040295985.1 Streptosporangium sp. NPDC002524
TTCCCCGCCCCCCGGGCTCCCGGCTTCCCTTCTTTCTTCTCCCCGGGGGGCTCAGCCACACCGCCCCCCGGGCGGGGGGGGCGGGCCCGATATCGGGCCCGCCCCTCCGGCGTGTCGCGCGTCCCCGGCGTGTCGCGCGAGGGCTGGAGGCGCGTGGTGGGGAACTCGCGTCGGAACGGCGTGTTTCGGAGCTCACCCGGCTTCCGGAGCTCACCCGGCGGATGCGAAGACCGGCGGGTGAGACCGGCGAGTGAGATCGACGGGTGCGCGGAGCGGTCCGGAGGTCGGGGGTCGGGGGTCGGGGGGAACGCCCGCGTCAGAGCTTGCGGAGGACCGCGACGACCTTGCCGAGCACGGTGGCCTCGTCACCCGGGATCGGGTCGTAGTTGGGGTTGTGCGGGACCAGCCAGACATGGCCGTCTCTGCGCTTGAAGGTCTTGACCGTGGCCTCGCCGTCGATCATCGCCGCGACCACGTCGCCGTTGTCGGCGACCGGCTGCTGGCGTACGACCACCCAGTCGCCGTTGGCGATGGCGGCCTCGATCATCGAGTCACCGGTCACCTGGAGGAGGAAGAGCGTGCCCTCGCCGACGAGCTGCTTGGGCAGGGCGAAGACGTCCTCGATGCTCTCCTCGGCGAGGATGGGGCCACCGGCGGCGATCCGGCCGACCAGGGGGACGTAGGCGGCGGTCGGGCGGCTGACCGGAGCTTCGTCCTCACCGGAGTCGGGGTCGACCCACAGCACGGGCTCGCCGGGAAGGCGGACCTCCAGGGCGCGGGGGCGGTGCGGATCACGCCGCAGGTAGCCCTTGCGCTGCAAAGCCGTCAGCTGGTGCGACACGCTGGAGGTGCTGGTGAGCTGCACCGCCTCACCGATCTCCCGCATGGACGGCGGATATCCGCGCTGCTGCACGGAGTCACGGATCACCTCAAGGATCTTCCGCTGCCTGGGGGTGAGGCCAAGGGAGTCACGCCTTCGCACCGCCAGGTCGCTGGCGGCCGACCCGTTCTCGTTGTGCTGGCTCATACGAACTCCTCGCCTCCCGGTCTGTATCTGACGCGTCGCACACAGCGACCATACCTCGGCCGAAGATCATATTCAAACAATTGTTCGAATGTCCTCGAAATCGGCGACGCCGTGGTGTACAACATCGTACGGGAGTTCGATCGACATCGTGTTCGATTCGCCGATCTTTCTTCGACATGTGTTCGGCCAGGTCGAGGGGATGGGGGTCACCATGAAACCGACCACGACGACACCGCGATCCAGGACCGCGCCGGCATCCCGGGCCGCGCGGCGATCACCGGAGGCGCCGCGCCTGCGGCTCGTGCCGCCCCCGCGATCGGAGCCGGGGCCGGGCGCGGAGCCGGAGCGGGGCCTCGCGCCGGAGTTCGCGCGAGGGTCCGAGACCGGCCCGGGATCCGGGCCGGGGGCGGGATCCGGCCGGGTGCCGGGGCCGCGGACCGGCCGTGGGGCGGGACAGAGGTCCGGGCAGGGATCCGGGCGGGTGCCCGGACTAACGTCCGAGCGGGTGTCCGGACGAACGGCCAAGCAGGTGTCCGAGCGGACGTCCGAGCGGGTGTCCGGACGAACGGCCAAGCAGGTGTCCGAGCGGACGTCCGAGCGGGTGTCCGGACGAACGGCCAAGCAGGTGTCCGGGCGGGTGTCCGGGCGTGAGGCGAAGCGGGAGCCGGGGCGGGCGGCCGATCGGGAGCGGGGGCGGAGGTCCGAGCCGAGGGCCGGGCGCGGGTCCGGGCCGAGCGGCGAGCGCGGGTCCAAGGTGAGGGGTGAGCGCGGGTCCGGGTCGAGGCGGGCGGCGCGACCGGCACAATCGGCGAGATCAGCGCAGTCGGCGAGATCGGCGGTGGCGCCCGCGGCGCGGGTCCGCGGTTCCGGCGCCGACCGTCCGGCACCCGTCCGGCGGCCACTCCGGCTCACCAGGCGTGGAAGGATCGTGGCGGTGGCGGTGCTCGCGCTGTTCACCCTGGGGGTGCTCTGGATCGGCGGGCGCATCGACATGGCCTCGGCGGGCGGCCGGCCGGATCTCGAGGGCCTCCCCCGGATCACGGTGCACGCGGGCGACACGCTGTGGGAGATCGCGGACGCGTTGACGGAGGAGGCCGACGCCGGTCCGACGGTCCGTCGTGTCATGGACCTCAACGGGCTGTCCGCCCCCGAGGTCCGGCCGGGGACCCGGCTCTACCTCCCGGAGGGCCTCGTCCGCTGAGGCCCGGGAGGGCCACTCCCGGGGGCGGGGGGCGGTGTACGTGAGGGAGAGGTCCGCGGGGCGGCCGGCGTACGCGGGAGGGAGGCCCGTGGCGGGGAGAGGCCCGGGGTGGCCCGCGTACGCGGGGAGAGGGCCGAGGCGGTCGGCGGGGGAGGGGTTCGAGGGGGCGGGCGGCGTGCGCCGGAGAGGGGTGCCGGGGCTCTCGCCTGACAGATCGCCCGGGGCGGATGTGAGGGAAGGGGTGCCCGGGGTGAAAGGGGCCTCGCCCGGGTGGCGACACGCCGGGATGTGACGGCTGATCAGCGACTTCGTCCGGCAAGGTCGTTTCAACTTGCGTTCATGGTCGCGCACTTCTACGGTTGGACCACAACATCTAGTGGCTGCATCGCAACCCTTCACCACAGATTGTGGTTCCATTACCGCATCTCGACTATTCGAAGATGTGTGCGCGAGCGTCTAGGCGTGCGCGACATGGGTAGGTGAGGTGGGTCGGCCGCTTCGGTAGTCAAGGAGGCGACACGCGTGCATTGTCCGTTCTGTCGCCATCTGGACACGCGAGTCATCGACAGCCGGGCCACCGAGGACGGTGGGGCCATCCGCCGCAGGCGCACGTGCTCGGAATGCGGGCGCAGGTTCACCACGCAGGAGACCGTCCTGCTCATGGTGAGCAAGCGCAGCGGTGTGACGGAGCCGTTCTTCAGGGAGAAGGTGATCGCCGGAGTCCGGCGGGCCTGCCAGGGGCGGTCCGTCAGCGAGGACTCCCTGGCGCAGCTGGGCCAGCGGGTCGAGGAGAGCATCCGGGCCACCGGATGCGCCGAGATCGCGGCCCACGAGGTCGGGCTGGCCATCCTGGGCCCGCTCCGCGAGCTGGACGAGGTGGCGTACCTGCGGTTCGCCTCCGTCTACCGCGGATTCGAGACCCTGGCCGACTTCGAGGCGGAGATCGAGAAGCTCCGGGCGGAGCGCTCCACCGGGCAGGACTGATGCAGACCCCGGGCGCCGGGGGTGAGGCGGCGCGTTGGTGTGGTCCGATTCGAGGGTTCTACAGAGCCCCAGGAGGGGGAAGTCATGACGGAGACTGTCGGCGCGGTGACACGTGGGAACAAGAGGCCGCGCAAGGGCCTGAAGATGAAGCGCGTCTTCACCACGCCAGGTGTCCATCCCTATGACGAGCTGACCTGGGAGCGCCGTGACGTCGTCATGACCAACTGGCGCGACGGCTCGATCAACTTCGAGCAGCGCGGCGTCGAGTTCCCCCAGTCGTGGTCGGTGAACGCCGCCAACATCGTGACCACCAAGTACTTCCGCGGCGCGGTCGGCACCCCGCAGCGCGAGTGGAGCCTCAAGCAGCTGATCGACCGGGTGGTGGGCGTCTACACCCGCACGGCGGTCGAGCACGGCTACTTCGCCGGCGAGGAGGACGCCGAGATCTTCGACCACGAGCTCAAGCACGCCCTGGTCAACCAGGTCTTCAGCTTCAACTCGCCCGTCTGGTTCAACGTCGGCACCGCGTCGCCGCAGCAGGTCAGCGCCTGTTTCATCCTGGCCGTCGACGACCAGATGGAGTCGATCCTCGACTGGTACAAGGAAGAGGGCGTGATCTTCAAGGGAGGGTCGGGCTCCGGCGTCAACCTCTCCCGGATCCGTTCCTCCAAGGAGCTGCTCTCCAGCGGCGGCACCGCGAGCGGCCCGGTCTCCTTCATGCGCGGCGCCGACGCCTCCGCCGGGACGATCAAGTCCGGGGGCGCCACCCGCCGCGCCGCCAAGATGGTCGTCCTCGACGTCGACCACCCCGACATCGAGGAGTTCGTCGAGACCAAGGCGCGCGAGGAGGACAAGGTCCGCGCCCTCCGCGACGCCGGGTTCGACATGGACCTGGGCGGCAAGGACATCGTCTCCGTCCAGTACCAGAACGCCAACAACTCCGTGCGCGTCTCCGACGAGTTCATGCGCGCGGTGGAGAACGGCGAGGAGTTCGGCCTGCGCGCCCGCCTCACCGGCGAGGTCATCGAGAAGATCGACGCCAGAAAGCTGTTCCGCAAGATGGGCAAGGCCGCCTGGGAGTGCGCCGACCCCGGCGTCCAGTACGACGACACGATCAACGACTGGCACACCAGCCCCGAGACGGGCCGCATCACCGCGAGCAACCCCTGCTCGGAGTACCTGCACCTGGACAACTCCTCGTGCAACCTGGCGAGCATCAACCTGCTGAAGTTCCTGAAGGACGACGACACCTTCGACATCGCGAACTTCGTGAAGATCACCGAGCTGGTCATCACCGCGATGGACGTCTCCATCACCTTCGCCGACTTCCCGACCGAGAAGATCGACCAGACCACCCGCGCCTACCGCCAGCTGGGCATCGGCTACGCCAACCTCGGCGCGCTGCTCATGGCCACCGGCCACGCCTACGACTCCGACGGCGGCCGCGCGGTCGCCGGGGCGATCACCTCGCTGATGACCGGCGTCTCCTACCGCCGCAGCGCCGAGCTGGCCGCGGTCGTGGGCCCGTACGACGGCTACGCCCGCAACGCCGACGCGCACAAGCGGGTCATGCGCAAGCACAACGACGCGAACGACGCCCTGCGCACGTTCGACGAGATCGACGGGGCCATCCACCGCGAGGCCTCCAGGCAGTGGATCGAGTGCCTGCGGCTCGGCGACCGGAACGGCTACCGCAACGCCCAGGCCTCGCTCCTCGCCCCGACCGGCACCATCGGCCTGATGATGGACTGCGACACCACCGGCATCGAGCCCGACCTCGCCCTGGTCAAGTTCAAGAAGCTCGTCGGCGGCGGCTCCATGCAGATCGTCAACCAGACGATCCCGCGCGCGCTGCGGCGGCTGGGCTACCAGGAGGAGCAGGTCGAGGCGATCGTCGAGTTCATCGCCGAGCACGGCCACGTCGTCGACGCCCCCGGGCTGCGGCGCGAGCACTACGAGGTGTTCGACTGCGCCATGGGCGAGCGTGCGATCGCCCCGATGGGCCACGTCCGGATGATGGCCGCGGCCCAGCCGTTCCTGTCCGGAGCGATCTCCAAGACGGTGAACCTTCCCGAGTCCGCGACGATCGAGGACATCGAGCAGGTCTACATGGAGGGCTGGAAGCTCGGCCTCAAGGCCCTCGCCGTCTACCGCGACAACTGCAAGGTCGGCCAGCCCCTCTCGGTCTCGGGCTCGGGCAAGAAGACCGAGGAGAAGGAGAGGCCCGCCGAGCCGGAGATCCAGGTCGTGGAGATCAGCCGCCCGACCCGGCGCCGGATGCCGAACCAGCGCCCCAGCACCACCACCCGCTTCACCGTGGGAGGCGCCAAGGGCTACATGACCGCCTCGTCCTACCCCGACGACGGCCTCGGCGAGGTCTTCCTGAAGATGTCCAAGCAGGGCTCGACCCTCGCGGGCGTCATGGACGCCTTCTCGGTGGCCATCTCCATCGGCCTGCAGTACGGGGTGCCGCTGGAGACGTACGTCGGCAAGTTCGTCAACATGCGCTTCGACCCGGCCGGCATGACCGACGACCCGGACGTCCGCATCGCCGCCTCGGTGATGGACTACATCTTCCGCCGTCTGGCCCTGGACCACCTGCCCTACGACGACCGCGCCGCTCTCGGGATCTTCTCCGCCTCCGAGCGCGCCGCCCAGCAGCGCGGCGAGGACCCGGCCCCGATCCACACCGCCGACGAGGTCATCGCCGAACTCGCCACCTCGGCCCCCATCGAGACGGCCTCCGTCGAATCGGCCCCCGTCGAGGAGCCGAAGGCCCGCCCCGAGGCGGCACCCGTGGAGACCCCGCGCCGCACCGGCTCCCTGGAGTCCCACCAGGGCCGCACCGCCGACGCGCCGCTCTGCATGACCTGCGGCACCAAGATGCGCCCGGCCGGCAGCTGCTACGTCTGCGAGGGCTGCGGCTCCACCAGCGGCTGCAGCTGATCCCGGGCGCAGCGGCCGGATCCGCGTAGCACCCCGATGACAGAGGGGGCCGGAGTCACATCCGGCCCCCTTCCGGCGCTTCCGGGGCAACCTGACAGGGCCGATCGGGATGGACATGGAGCGCGTTGCGGGAAAGCTCGATGAGATGTGCGCGCCCCCGCGGGGTTCGTACGGCTCTCAGAGGCGGTAGACGCGGCGGGCGGTGGCGGCGAAGACGTTCTGGACGACCTGGGGGGAGCGGCGGGAGAGGACCTCCTGCCAGGTGGAGACCAGGGTGGGCAGGTCGGTCCAGAGCTTCTCGATCGGGAAGTTGCTTCCCCACATGCAGCGGTGCGAGCCGAAGACCTCCAGGCAGGTGTCCGCGACCGTCTCGATCAGCGCGCGGTCCACGCGGTGCACGAACGTGCCCTGGCCGGTGAGCTTCACCACGACGTTGGGCCGTTCGGCCAGCAGTCTCAGGCCGCGTTTCCACTCCGCCACCCGGGAGGTCTCGAAGTCGTCGAGCATCCCCGCGTGGACCAGGACGAACGTGACGTCGGGGAAGTCGTCGACGAAGCTCGCGGCGTCGGCCATCTGCCCGGAGAACACCTGGAGCTCGAACAGCCAGCCGAGGTCGGCGAGCGAGGCGATGTTGCGGCGGAAGACGGGGTCCTTCATGCGGTCGGGGCCGGAGGCGAACCGGAACTCCGGCCGTTCGTGCCAGTGCAGCTGCAGCCGGGTGCCCCTCATGAGCGGGGTGAGCGCGGCCTGGCGGCGCATCACGTCGGCCGCGCCCTCGTCGAAGAGGTCGGCGGAGCCGATCACGGCCGTCGGCCAGCCGGTCTCGGCGTGCGTCTCGCGCAGCCAGCGCACCTCGTCCAGGGCGCGGTCGAGCGACCAGTTGGCCTGCACGTAGACCGCGGAGGTGATGCCGCAGGCGGTGGCCTCCTCGACGTACTCCGAGACCGGGTAGTCGCGGCGGATCGGTTCGTAGGGGCCGAAGATGCGCGGGATCATCTCGCCCTGGAGCCAGGGCAGGTCGGCGGCGCGCCAGATGTGGTGGTGCGCGTCGACGATCCCGGCGGGAGCCGGACGGGCGGTGCTGTCGTTCATCGGGTACCTCCGGCGTGGATGCCCCCGGCCCCGGCGTCGCGCGGGGGCCTGTCCGTGGGGGATGTCATGGGCGGGCTCCCGCGCCACGTGAAGCGGGATGTCGAACGGGACGTGGCGGCGGCCACGACCTGGCCGCCGCGCGCCGGGGGCCGGACAGCACCGCCGGGAGGCGGCGGACCTCCGCGAGGGCGGTGGGCAGGTCACTCACGCCGCCGAGGTGGTCCAGGTGGGGGAGCTGGGCGGCCATGGCGCGCGTGACCGGGCTGTAGGAGGGGGAGCACGCCAGCGGCGACCACCAGACGAGCCGGTGGCTCAGCCGGGACAGGCGGGCGGTCGCGCGGACCATGGGGACGTGGTCGCCGCGTTCGAGCCCGTCGGACAGCACGATCACGAGCGCGCCCCTCGCGAGCGCCACGAACCGCGGGACGCCCAGGAACTCCCGCAGCGCCGCCCCGATCGCGGTGCCGCCGTCGGCGTCCGTCACCCGCTCGGACACCGCCCGCAACGCCCGGCCCGTGTGGGGGTACGACAGCGCGGAGGTGATCCTGGTGAGCCTGGTGCCGAAGGTGAAGACCTCGGTGCGGGCCGGTGCGGCGCGCAGTGCCGTGTGCGCCAGGCGGAGCAGGTCGGGGGTGTGCCGCCGCAGCGAGCCCGAGACGTCGACCAGGATGAGCAGGCGGCGCGGGCGCGGGGGGCGGGCGCGCCGCCGCAGCTCGATGATCTCCCCGTCGTGGCGGTGTGCCCGCCGCCAGGCGTGCCGCACATCCAGCCGGTCACCGGTCCGCGCCGGGCGCCGCCGCCGCGACGGGGTCGAGGGCAGCACGGCGGGCCAGGCGGCCTCCAGGGCCCGGACGACCGGGCGCCACCGGTCACCGGCCGCGTCGAAGTCCCGCCTGCCGTACGTGCTGAGCGTGCTGGCCTCGACGCCGTCGCCGGGCAGCACCTCCCGCGGGGCGGGGTCGTCCTCGCCCGGCCCCTGGGGGGAGGGGACGTCGCTCTCCCCGGCGGGGGGCGGCGGTACGGCGTCGGGAAGGCCGCCCTGCCGGAACCACGCGGTGAAGACTCGGTCGAACGCGGGGAGCTCCTCGATGTCGTGCAGCAGGGTGATCCGGGCGTACCAGTACAGGGCGGTCAGGTCGCGCGGCGGCGACTCGCCGACGACCCGCAGCAGGTCGGCCTGTTTCGGCAGCGCGGTGGTCACGCCCGCGGTACGCAGCGCGGACAGGAACCCCCACACGTGACCGGCCGCGAGGGCGACGGGCCCGGCGTCGCCGGAAGGCTCTCCCGTGAGGGTGGCGGGTCCGGTGTCGCCGGGAAATCCTTCCGTGGGGGTGACGGGTTCGGTGTCGCCGGAGGGCCCTGCCGTGGGGGTGACGGGCTCAGCCTTGCCGGAGGGGTTCTCCGTAGGGGCGGTGGGTCCGGCGTCGCGGGGCGGTTCTCCCGTGCGGGGGGCCGGGGGTTCTCGGTGGACGGTGGGCTCAGGCATCGCCGAACAGCTCCTCCGCGTGCCCGATGAGCAGCCGGGTGTCCTCCTCGTCCTTGATGAGCAGGCCGAGGGCGCGGCGCAGCGCCACGGGCCAGGGGCTGCCGCCCTCGGCCAGGGCCACCGCGCCCCTGGCCCACTCCACGGACTCGGCGATGCCGGGCCGTTTGAGCAGGGGCAGCCCGCGTACCCGCTGGACGGCGCGCACCAGCCCCTCCGCGGCCCGATCCTCCAGGCCGGGTACGGCCGCGCGCAGGATCGCCCGCTCGCGGTCGACCTCGGGGAAGGCGATCCAGTGGTAGAGGCACCGCCGCTTGAGCGCGTCGTGCAATTCGCGGGTCCGGTTGGAGGTGAGCACCACGACCGGCGGCGTGCGCGCCCTGATGGTGCCCAGCTCCGGGACGGTGATCTGGAAGTCGCCCAGGAACTCCAGCAGGAACGCCTCGAACTCGCTGTCGGCGCGGTCGATCTCGTCGATCAGCAGGACCGCGCCGCGGTCGGCCTCCAGGGCGCGCAGCAGCGGACGCCGCAGCAGGAACTCCTCGCGGTAGAGGTCGCCGACCTCCTGGCCTCGGCTCTCGGCCACCCGGACCTGCAGGAGCTGCTTGGGGTAGTCCCACTCGTACAGCGCCTGCCCGGAGTCCAGTCCCTCGAAGCACTGGAGCCGGATGAGCTCCCGGCCGACGACGCGCGAGAGCACCGTGGCGATCTCGGTCTTCCCGACGCCGGGTTCGCCTTCGAGCAGCAGCGGCCGGCCCAGCCGCAGTGCCAGGTGGACGGCCGTGCAGAGTCCCTCGTCGGCGAAGTACCCCTCCCGTTCGAGCGCCGCCGCGAGCGCGCGCTCGTCCAGGAGACGCCCCAACGAGGAACCCCCACCGGCTCCTGAGGACCCCCCACCGGCCACCGGGGAACCCCCGACAGGCGTCACAGTTGCGCGTGCTCGGTCGTGAGCAGGTGGATCCGCTGGGTGGTGTGCGCGGCGGCGTCGGCCGCGGCGGCCTTGCCGTGCTCGGAGCCGAACGCGGCGACGCGGGCCTCGTCGTCGTCGAAGTAGAGCTCGTTCACCGAGTCGAACGCGGCGTCCTCGCCGTTGCTGACGCTCACCGTGTACTTGCGCAGCCCGGGGAGCTTCCTGGCGAACTCGACGTGGTCCTCCACGACCCACTTCGCGAACTCCTCGTGGGACAGGTTCTCCGCGCGCTTGAGCAGTGAGACGACTTTCAGCATGGTTATCGGTTCCTCCGGATCGGATGGGTTCTCAGATGTTCTGGTGTTCGGGCGTTCCCGCGTGCGAGGGCACCTCGCGCGGGGCGTCCCGCGCGAGGGCGTCCAGCCCGCGCAGGACGCGTTCGGGGGTGAAGGGCATCGCCGTGATGCGTACGCCGCACGCGTCGAAGATGGCGTTGGCGATGGCCGGGATCGGCGCGTTGGCGGTCATCTCGCCGATGCCCTTGGCGCCGTAGGGGCCGTTGCCCGCCGGGCGTTCCAGGAACAGGCTGTGCTGTACGGGGATGTCGGCCGGTCCCGGCATGAGGTAGTCGGCGAAGTCGCGGGGCCCGTGGTCGCGCAGCGGGTAGTAGGGCTCGGTGGTCTCGAACAGGGCGTGCGACATGCCCATCCAGGCCCCGCCCTCGACCTGCTGGGTCGCCATCGCCGGGTTGAGCGCCCGGCCGATCTCGTAGGCGTTGTACAGCTCCAGCACCTCGACCACCCCGGTCTCGTCGTCCACCTCGACGACGGCGACCGTGCACGCGTGCGCCTGGCACGAGTCGGGGTCCATCTCTCCCGTCTCGGGCACCGGCGTGCTCGGCTCCTTGAGGAAGATCCCGCGCCCGGAGATCGTACGGCCGTGCTTGAAGTGCGCGGCGAGGGCGAGGTCGGTGATGTGGATGCTCGGCTGGTCCGAGCCCTTGAGCTTGATGACGCCGGTGCCGTCGGTCTCCAGGTCCCCGGCGTCGACCTCCAGCTCCTCGGCCGCGACCTCCAGCATCACCGCGCGCGCCTCGGCCGCCGCCATGATGACGGCGTTGCCGACGCGGTGGGTGCCCCGGCTGGCGAAGGTCCCCATGCAGTGCGGGCCGGTGTCGGTGTCGGCGGTGTTGACCAGCACGTTCTCCATCGGCAGGCCGAGCGTCTCGGCGGCGCACTGCGCGGCGATCGTCTTGATGCCCTGGCCGAGGTCCACCGAGGACAGCGTGATCACGAACGTGCCCGTGGTGGTGGAGTGGATCAGCGCCTGTGACGGATCGCCGCCGAGGTTCATGCCGGTCGGGTAGTTCACCGACGCGTATCCGCGCCCGCGCAGCCTGGCCATGGCCTACAGCCCCTCTCGTGTCGTCGAGGACATCCGGCGGTACGCCTCGGGCAGCTCGTGCCCGGACATCTCGGCGGCCTTCTGGATCACTTCGACCAGCGCGGTGCCCTCGGCGACCTTGCGGTGGGCCTTGAGGTCCCCGTCGCGGTAGGCGTTGACGAGTCGTAGTTGCAACGGGTCCATGGACAGGGCCCTCGCGATCCGGTCCATCTGCGACTCCAGCGCGAAGTCGCCGATGGTCACGCCGAACCCGCGCATCGCGCTGGACGGCGTGCGGTTGGTGAACACGCAGTGGCAGTCGGCCCACACGTTCGGGATCGAGTACGGCCCCGGCAGGTGGGCGGCGGCCTTGGTGGTGCCGTACGGGGTGTGCCGGGCGTAGGCGCCGGAGTCGACGTACAGCGTGACCTTGCGGCCGATGATCCGGCCGTCGTCCATCACGGCGTCCTTGATGTAGATGCGCTCGGCCGCGCGAGGCGAGGAGACCTGCATCTCCTCGTACCTGCTGTAGACGAACTTGACCGGGCGGTCGGTCACCATGGCGGCCACGCACGCGACCGGCTCGACGACGACGTCGACCTTGCCGCCGAAGCCCCCGCCGACCGTCCCGCCGACGACGCGCAGCTTGTTGAACGGGGTCTCCAGGATGAGCGCGGTGTTGTCGAGGGTGAAGAAGCAGGCCTGGGTGTCGGAGTGGATGCGCAACCGGCCGTCGGCCTGCGGGATCACCACGCAGCCGGTGGTCTCGGTGGGGGCCTGCTCGATCGGCGCGGACTCGTAGCGCCACTCGAAGACGTGGTCGGCCCGCCCGAACGCCCGCTCCACGTCGCCGAAACGGATCCGCCGGCAGTGGTGTCCCTCGTACGTGAAGAAGTTGCGGCCGTGGTACTCGTTGACCAGCGGGGCCCCCTCCGCCAGGGCCTCCTCGACGTCGAAGACGGCGGGCAGGTCCTCGTAGTCGACCCTGATCCTGGCCGCGCCCTCCAGGGCCGCGGCCTCGGACTCGGCGACCACCGCGCAGATCGGCTCGCCGAGGTAGCGGACCTTGTCCACGGCCAGGATCGGCTCGTCGTCCGGCCCGACGCCGATCAGCTTGAGCGGGGTGTAGATGTTGTTCGGGATGTCGGCGTGAGTGAGGATCCGCGTGACGCCCGGCACCTCCAGGGCGCCGGTCAGGTCGACGCTCCTGATCCTGGCGTGGTGGCGGGCCGAGCGGTGCATCTTCAGGTGCAGCATCCCCCGGGGGGCGACGTCCTCGAAGAACTCGGTCCTGCCGGTGACGTGTCCCCGCGCGTCGGAGCGCTGGACGACCGAGCCGATGACGGTGAAGTCGTCCTCGCGCTCGGCGGCGAAGGAGCCCTTGTCGATGGGGGCGAGCCGGTAGGTCATCGCGACACCGCCGTCTCCGCGCTCTCCGTGCTCTCCGCGCTCTCCCCGCGCCTGCGCCTGGCCGCGTCCAGGATGGCGATCATGATGGGCTGGTAGCCGGTGCACCGGCAGACGTTGCCGGAGATCGCCTCGGCCACCTCCTCCCGGGTCGGGTCCGGGTTGCGGTCCAGCAGGTCCTCGGCGACCATGATCATGCCCGCCGTGCAGAACCCGCACTGGGTGGCGAAGTTGTCGACGAAGGCGCTCTGCACCTCGTCGAGGTCCCCTCCGGCGGCGACCCCCTCCAGGGTACGGACCGAGCAGCCGGAGACCGTCTCCACGGCGACGAGGCACGCCGTCACGGGCCGGTCGTCGACCAGCACGGTGCAGGTGCCGCAGCTGCCCTGCGCGCAGCCGCGCTTGGCCGCGGTGAGCCCCAGCGCGTCGCGCAGGGTCGCCAGGAGAGTGGTCCCCGGTCTGGCGATGAACTCCCGGGGTTCGCCGTTGACGACGAGCGAGACGATCTGTGACGACATTGTCCGGCCCTTTCTGGGGGTGGGCACGTGATGGGAGGCGGGCGCGGGAACGGCCAGGGGTAGGCGGCCAAAGGGTGACGGCCAGGGAGTGATGACTGGGAAGTGATGGCTGGGAAGTGATGGCCAGGGGGTGAACGGCTAGGGGGTGAAGGCCCGGCGCAGGTGCACGGGCAGGACGCGTGCCCGGTACCACGCGCTGGCGTAGGCGTCGTCGAAGGGCGCAGTGTCGGAGCGGGCCGCCTCCCCGGCCTCGGTCAGGACCTCGGGGCTCAGCGGGCGGCCCGTCAGCAGCCGCTCGGCCGACACCGCGCGCACCGGGCGCGGGGCGACGCCGCCGAGGGCGATCCTGGCCGAGCTCACCACGCCGTCCTCGACGCGCGTCACGGAGGCGACGGTCACGATGGACGCCGAGTTCAGCCTGCGGCGCATGGCCTTGTGGTAGTACCAGGTCCCCGGTTCGGGCAGGGCCGCCGTCACCGCCGTGACGAACTCGCCCGCCGCGACCCCCGAGGCGAGCACGTCGGCCACCGGGGCCTCGCGCCGCCCGCCGGGCCCGGCGATCTCGCACACCGCGTCGAGGGCGAGCAGGCAGACCGCCAGGTCGCCGTACGGCTGCGCGACGAACAGGTTGCCGCCCACGGTCGCCAGGTTGCGGATCGTGGGGGAGGCGATGGTGCGTAGCGCCGGGCGCAGGAAGCCGAGCCCGGGGTGCTCCTCGACGGAGGAGAGCGGAGCCGCCGCGCCGATCCTGGCGACGCCGTCGCGGACCTCGATCCCGGACAGCCCGGCCCTGCGCAGGCTGATCAGCTCGCTCCCGGTCGCGGCCCCACTGCTGACCAGCGGCATCACGACGGTGCCGCCGCCCATGATCCAGCCGCCCCTCGCCGAGTGGACCGCCGCGGCCTCGGCGGACTCCGGCACGTGGACCGCCTGGATCATCATGTCCGGACCCCCTGCGTTACAAGTGGGTTAACTATCGATAATTGATTATCGGAACCGTAGGCTTGGACCTGTCCCGGAGTCAAGGGGAGGTCAAGAGGGATCGATGAGCGAGAATCGACACTCGGTAGGATGCGCCCCATGACCGAGGAGACGACCGGGGAGCCCGCCATGCTGCCGCGGCTGACGCTGTCGCGGCAGATCCGCGACTCGCTGGTCAGCCGGATCGTCTCCGGCCAGTTCGGGCCCGGCGAGCGACTGGTGGAGACCCGTCTCGCGGCGACGTACGGCACGAGCCAGGCACCCGTCCGCGAGGCGCTGCGCGAGCTGGAGGTCATGCGGCTGGTGGAGACCCAGCCGCGCAGGGGCACCTTCGTGCGCCCCTTCGTCCACGAGACGCTCAGGGAGAGCTACGTCGTGCGGGCCGCGCTGGAGGAGACGGCCGTCCGGCTGGCCGTCCTCGCCGGGACGGTTCCGCTGGAGGCGCTCGGGTCGGACGTGGCGGCGATGCGGGCCGCGGCCGACGCGGGTGATGTCGAGGCGTCCGTACGGGCGAGCGTGTCCTTCCACCGGCGCGTCGTCGAGGCCGCCCGCAACGAGTTGCTCAGGCTCTCCTGGGAGGGGCTGCAGATCGAGGCGCGCACGTCGGTCACGATGCTCGCGACCGGCGTGGACCTCCACGACATCGCCCGCGACCACGCCGAGCTGCTGGCGGTGATCGAGCGGGGCGACCTGGAGACGGCCTGCAGGCACGCCCGCGACCACCAGTGGCACTACGCCGACCTGCCGCACGACGCCCACGGCAGGATCCGCGACACCGCCGCCGGCTGAATCACCGCATATCGGGGGGATTCACGCTTGGAACCCGGTGACCGGGGTAGCCGGACCGGGCTGTCGTCATCACCGGCCGGAACGGCGGGTGCCCGATCCTTGTGAGGGGCCGGCGCCCGTCGCGGCACGGACGGCGAGATCGTGCGCGGCGCGGGAGCCCGTACGGCCTCACCGCCGGGGCCGGGAGGCGAGGGACGCGGATACGGTTCGAGGAAAGGTGAGATCGTGACGAGCAATTCTGGACAGACCGGTTCCGAGGCGGCGACGGCCGCGGCCAAGACGCTGGCCGACCCCAACGCCACCGAGGAGGAGAAGTCCGCCGCCGCCAGCGCGCTGTCCCAGGCCCCGGAGAGCCACGGGGAGACCGGTGCGGAGGCGGCGTCGGCCTCGTCCAGGACGCTGTCGGACCCGGATCAGGGTGAGAAGGAGAAGTCCGCCGCGGCCAGCGCGCTGTCGCAGACCCCGGACAACGACGACGAGAAGTGACGATCGGAACTGCCCGGAGGCCACCTCCGGGCAGTTCACCGTCCGGGCGGCCACAAGGCCGCCACAGGGCGGACCACAAGACCGGCGGCGAGAGTCCGTCATGAGGCCGTCCTCGGGCGGTTCGCCGTACGGCCCGGCGCCCGGGGCGTCACATCGCCCAGCGCCGGAAGCCGCCCTCGGAATTGATCACCTGGCCGGTGATCCAGGCGCCGTCGTCGGAGACGAGCCAGCGGACCAGCCGAGCGACGTCCTCCGGCCTCCCCCATCGCCCCGTGGGCAGCGCGCGGCCCACCCTGCGGGTGATCTCGGGATCGGCCCAGCCGGTGTCGACCGGCCCGGGGTTGACCGCGTTCACGGTGATGCCCCGGTCGGCGAGGGCGTCGGCGAGGCTGAGCGTCATCTGGTGGATCGCGCCCTTGCTGACGGCGTACGGCAGCTCCTGGCTCATCGGGGCGAGATGCTGTCCCGAGGTGAACAGGACCACCCGCCCGCCGGGCCGCCGGTCGTCGTGCCGGGCGGCGAAGGCCTGGGCCAGCAGCACGCTCCCGCGGGCGTTCACCGCCCAGGAGAGGTCGAGCTCGGCCGCGGTCACCTCGTCGAGCGTTCCCAGCGCGCTGCGGGCGTGGTTGGCGACCACCACGTCGACATGGCCGAAGGACCGCGCCGCCAGCTCGATGACCGACGCGGGCGTCTCCGGGTCGGCGAAGTCGGCCTCCACGTGCCGCAGGCGCTCGCCCACCCCGCCGAGCTCCTCAAGGACCCCCGCGATCCCTGCGGGGTCGGCGCCCCAGGGCTGACCGGCGTCGTGCGGCGTCCACGAGTGCGCCAGCACGCTCGCCCCCTCGGCGAGCAGCTCGCGAGCGATCGCGAAACCGATCCCGGCCCGCCTGCTCACCCCGGTCACCACCGCGACGCGCCCCGCCAGCGATCCCCGGCCCTGGCCGTCGTTCGTCTCGATCGTCATGATCCGATCCTGCCCGAAGGGCCGGTCCCCTCGCGAACGACCGCCGTGAGCGCACCGCCTGCCCGCCTGTCCGAGCCCTGCCGACAGCCTGGTCAGGTGATCGAGAAGTTCGAGGCGGAGCGGCCGGGGATGTTCGGCCTGGCGTACCGGAGGCTCGGGCCGGCCGCCGAGGGGGCGCGGGAACGGTGATCAGGTGGCCCGGGTGCCCGTCCGGGTGACGATGTGGTCGGGAGGGGCGATTCCGGCCGGGAGCAGGGGGTCGGGGACCGGGTCGAGCCAGGTGGTGGCCAGGGGCAACCGGCCCGCCCAGATCCCCAGCTCCGCGTCGGGCCCGTCGCCGTCGTCTGGCGGCCCGGCGCTCACCTTGACCGACGCCTCCGCCAGGGGGATCGCGAGGATCGTCGTCGCGGCGAGCTCCTTGCGGCTGGGCTGCCTGGCGTACTCCCACTGGCCGGGGGCGGCCCGCTCGGTCAGGATCCGCAGCGCGGCCAGTTTCTCCTCGCCCTCCAGGGCCCTCGGGACGCCGTAGACCATGGCGGAGCGGTAGTTGACGCCGTGTTCGAACACCGACCTGGCCAGGATGAGGCCGTCCACGTGGGTGACCGTCACGCAGACCGTTCCCAGGCCCGTGCCCGCCGTGCCCGTGGTGTCCGCTGTGTCTGTCGCTGTCCCTGATCCGTCCGCCTCCGCGCTCGCGCCGGTGCTTTCGGACCCGGACCCGGACCCGGACCCGGATCCGGCCTCGGACCCGGTCCCGGTCTCGGCCTCGGTGGACCGACGCGCGGGCACCCGGCCGGTCAGGCTCCTGCTGGCCACCGAGCCGTGCACGTAGAGGTGCTCGGTGTCGAAGCCGTAGACCGTGGGGACCACCATGGGCACACCGTCCGAGATCACTCCCAGGTGGCAGACGAATCCGGCGCCCAGCACCTCGTACAGGGCGGCGCGATCGGTGCGGCCCTTCTCTCGCAGGCGCCGGTGCCGGGTGCGCTCGGTCGCGGACAATTCGCTCATGGGGCGATATTCAATCAGGTGACCTCGGGGTTCGCGTGTCCCATGGGCCGGGGGTCTCATGCTTCGAGATCCCGTGGTCCGGGGGCTCCGTGGTTTGTGCGTCCGTGGGCTCGTTCGTCCCTTGATCCGGGCCACAGGGGAAGGATCGGCGATGGGCCCGCGATGGAAGGCGGGCCCGCGACAGAAGGCGAGCTCGCGACGGAAGACGCGTCCGTGACGGAGGGCGCGTCCGCGATGGAAAGGCGGGCCGGTGACGGGAGACGAGTCCGTGCCGGGAACGGTGGCCCGAACCGAGAAAGACCCGCCGTGGCGGGTCTTTCGCGAGGAGGCCGGAGGTGGGGTCAGGCGGCGGAGGTGGGGCCGCTCGTCCGTGGAAAGCGGAGGACGTTGCGGCCCGTGTAGGCGCTGAGATCGACGACCTTGGCGTCGCCGGTCACCCCACGGCGTGTCGCGGAACGAATGTCCCTGATCTTGAGCCGTGCGACATATGGTGGCACGACCACAAGTCTCTTCATTGAGCCCCCCGGCGTGATTGTTCCGTTATAAGAAGTATCTACTGGTCGCCGCATAAGACTGTCGTAAAGACCAGGTCAACAGGGGTCGGGTCAGTAGGGGAGCGGGCGCCCCGAGGGGGAGCGCAGGTCCAGGCCCGGGGCGTGGCCGGGACGGCGCGGCCTCCGCCGCCGGATGATCTGGGTGCGTCGCCGCATGATCTTCCTCTTTTCCGGGCTCGCCGTGCTCCGCGTCCTGATGACACCGGTCGCCGGACGCCTGCGCGCCCGGCTCGCACGGTTGCCCGTGCGAGCCAAACCTAGTCCGCCCGCACCCCGTCGATCAACCGTTTTGGCTACGCAGGGTTCCCGGAACCATGCGCGTCGTGACGGCGAGCCGGTTCCACGCGTTGATCGTCGAGATTGTCACGACCAGCGCGGCCAGCACCTCCGGCTCGTAATGCCCGGCGGCCTCGTCCCACACCGCGTCCGGCACCGTCTCGCCGCGGTCGCTGAGCCGGGTGGCCTCCTCGGCCAGGGCGAGGGCCGCCCGCTCGGCGTCGGTGAAGAAGGGCGTCTCCCGCCAGGCCGCGACCGCGAACAGCCGCTCGTCGCTCTCCCCGGCCGCCTTCGCGTCGTGGGAGTGCATGTCGACGCAGAAGCCGCAGCCGTTGATCTGGCTGACCCGCAGCTTGACCAGCTCCCTCGTGGCGTGCGGCAGCCCGCTCTCCGCCAGGTACTTCTCCAGCCTCAGCATGGCCCGGTAGGCCTCCGGGGCGAGCTCGCCGATGTTCATCCGCTCTTTCATCGAACACTCCTTAGTTTCTCCGGGTTCATCACGATGTCGATCCCGGTGATCCGGCTTTCGGAGACGGTGAGCGCGTAGACGGCGAGCCCGCCGTTCCGCGCCCACAGCAGCCCGGCCCGGCCGTTGACCGTGGTCACCGTCAGCCGCCCGGTGCCGCCGTACTTCCTGGCGACCCCGAGCACGAAGCGGCCCACGCGGTCGGAGCCGCGGACCGGCCTGCGGGCCGCGCCGACCACTCCGCCGCCGTCGCTGCGCAGCACCACGTCCGGGTCGAGCAGCGCCGTCAGCGCGCCGATGTCGCCGCCGCCGTCGCCGGTCCCGTCCCGGACGATCCGCGCGAAGGCCTCGACCACCCTGCGGTGCTCGGCCTCGTCGACCTCGAAGCGGGGCGCCCGCGCCGCGACGTGCCCGCGGGCACGGGCCGCGAGCTGCCGGCACGCGGCGGCGGAGCGCCCGACCGCGCGCGCCACCTCCTCGAACGGCAGCCCGAACACGTCGTGCAGGACGAAGGAGGTGCGCTCGGCGGGGCTGAGCGACTCCAGCACCACCAGCATCGCCAGGCTCATCGACTCGTCCAGGGTCACCCTGTCGGCGGGGTCGCCCTCGCCGACCACCGGCTCCGGCAGCCACGGCCCGACGTATTCCTCGCGCCGTACGCGCGCCGAACGCAGTACGTCCAGCGCGAGTCTCGATACTGTGACCACCAGCCAGCCCGTGACGTCCCCGATCTCCGAGCGTTCCGCCCCGCCCAGCCTGAACAGCCTGAACCAGGCGTCCTGGACGACGTCCTCGGCCTCGTCGACGCTGCCGAGCAGGCCGTAGGCCACGCCGACCAGGCGCGGCCGGATGGCCCCGAACTCCGCCGCGAGAGCTTCGTCACCGTTCACGTAAGGAGGACGAGACATGTCCCAAGTCTGTGACATCGCCCGAACCTCACCCTCCTCCGGGGCGTCCAATCCACCGTTGAACGGAGTGTGAGTTGAGTACGACACTTATCGACGGTGATCCGCAGCGGCTGGGCGGCTACTGGCTGGCCGGGCGGCTGGGCGCGGGCGGCCAAGGCGTGGTCTACGAGGCGTACGACGCCGAGGGCACGCGCGTCGCGGTGAAGGTCCTGCACGGCGACGCCGGGACCGACCCCGAGCTGCGCGACCGGTTCGGCCGCGAGGCCGCCGCCGCCCGCCGGGTGGCGTCGTTCTGCACGGCGGGCGTGCTGGACGCCGACCTCGACGGGCCCAGGCCGTACATCGTCAGCGAGTACGTGGAGGGCCCCAGCCTGCGCCGGGCCGTCGCGGAGGGGCGCCGCTTCACCGGGGGCGACCTGCACCGCCTCGCGACCGCGATCGCCACCGCGCTGACCGCCGTCCACGAGGCCGGGGTGATCCACCGCGACCTCAAACCCGACAACGTCCTGCTGGGCCCGGACGGCCCACGGGTGATCGACTTCGGCGTCGCCCGCACGGAGGACATGTCGCTGACCGCGACCGGCATGGTCGCGGGCACCCCGACCTACATGGCCCCCGAGATCTTCATGGGCCAGCGCGCGACCGCGGCCGTCGACGTCTTCGCCTGGGGCGGGATCATGGTCTTCGCCGCGACGGGCGCCGACCCGTTCCGCGCCGAGAGCCTGGGCGGGATCATGCACCGCGTGCTGTCGGTGCAGCCCCAGCTGGACATGCTCCCCGAGCACCTGCGGCCGTTCGTCGCCGCCTCGCTCGCCAAGGACCCCGGGGCCAGGCCCACTGCCAGGGACCTGCTGCTCGCCCTGGTCAGCGGCGACAGGACCGCCGACACCCCCAGACTGCTCGCGGCGGGCAGCGACGCCGGGGCCCAGGTCCGCGCGACCTCGGCCGACCCCGCGCTCGGCACCCTCGCCGAGGACGCCTACGTCGCGCTCGGCCCCGCCGAGCGGGAGCTGGCCCCCGAGGTCTTCCTGCGGCTGGTCACCGTGACCGACGACGGCCAGCTGATCGTGCGCCAGGCGCGGTGGGACGAACTGCTCGACGGGCGCGGGGAGGGCGAGGCCGCCGCGGTACGGCGCCTGGTGGAGGTCTTCGCGTACCTGCTCACCCACGACGAGCGGGAGGTCTGGCTGTCGCGGCCCGCGCTGCCGCAGGCCTGGCCCAGGCTGCGCGCGTGGATCCAGGCCAACCGGGACGGCCTGGCCGTGCACCGGGGCATCCTCACCGCCGCGCGGCGCTGGCAGCTCCAGGGGCGCAGGGACGGGGACCTGTTCCAGGGCGGCAGCCTGGAGAACGCGATGCGCTGGGCGGCCACCGGGCGCCGCAACATCACGCTCAGCCCGGTCGAGCGCGACTTCCTGGAGGCGGGCGCCGCCCTCACCCGGCGCCGGGCCCGCAGGGGCAGGCTGCTCTCGGGCACGCTGGCCGTGCTGCTGGTCGCCGCGCTGGCCGCCGGGGCGTTCGCCGTGCAGCAGAGCAGGGTGGCCGACGCGCGCAGCGCCGTCATCGCCTCCCAGCGCGACCAGGCGACGGCCGCGAGGCTCGCCGCCACGGCCGACGCGCTGCGGACCGCCGAGCCGGTCAGGGCGATGCTGCTCAGCGTGGCCGCCTGGCGGCTGGCGCCGGTGACCGAGGCGAGGGCGAGCCTGGCCGGTTCGCTGGCCCAGCGGGAGACGGCCACCTTCCACGACCCGGCCACCGGGATACAGACCCTCAGGGCGCTGAGCGCCGACGGGCGCACCCTCGTCAGCGTGAGCGACGGCGAGGTGCGCGTCTGGGACGTGCGGACCGGCAGGCGTTCCGGCGGCTTCACCGGGATCGGCGGCGAGCTGCGCGGGATCGCGCTGAGCCCGCGCGGCGGGAGGCTCGCCGTGATCGGCGGGCAGAGGCTGAGGATCTGGGACATGCGGACCGGCAGGCCGACCGGCGCCGCCATGAACGTCCAGGACCGGAACGCGGGCGGCGACACCACCGCCGCCTTCGGGCAGTCCGAGGACTGGCTCATGGTCGGCCAGGGGGAGGGGTTCACCGTCTGGAACGTCGTGACCGGCCGGAAGCACTTCCCGGTCGTGGGAGCCGTCGGCAGCGACATCTCGGCGGACGGGCGCGGGTTCGCGACCGGGAGCATCACCGGTGAGGCGGTGGCCTTCGCCCTGGACGGCCTGCGCAGGATCCCGCTGAGGGAACGCTGCGGCATCTGCGGGACGGCCTACAGTCCCGACGGGGCGACCATCGCCGTCGGCAGGGGCAGGACCGTCGAGCTGCGCGACGCGTCCACCGGGGCGGAACTGGACACCCCCTTCGAGGAGGGCGCGACCGGGGAACTCGTCTTCAGCCCCGACGGGCGTTTCCTGGCCACGGCGACGAGTACGGCCCTGCGGCTCTGGCGGGTCGAGGACGGCAGGCTGCTGCTCACCCAGAGGGTCGACGCGTTCGAGCCCGTCGTGGCCTTCGACCCGGACGGGCGCACCCTGCGCTACCTCACGGAGGACTCGGTGACGAGCCTCGACGTCTCCGCGCTGACCAGGCCCGTCACGCTGAAGGGCCCGGGGACCGGCTGGGCGGCCCTCAGCCCCGGCGGACGGCTCCTCGCCTCCAGGGCGGACGGGGCGAGCGAGATCGTGATCCGCGACGTCCGGCGGCGCGTCCGCCTGGGCTCGCTGGACATCGGGCCCGGGGGCGCCGACGGCTACTTCGAGATGGCCTTCAGCGCCGACGGCGGGCGGCTGGTGGTCAACGGGGGCATGGACAGTCCCCGGCTGACCGTCTGGGACACCTCCACCTTCAAGCGGATCACCACCGTCGCCCCCGCCCGCGACGCCGAGACGGCCGTGGCGATCAGCGCGGACGGCACCGCCGTGGCCTCGTACAGCCGCTACTACGACGCCGCGGTGAAGCCCGAGGGAGAGATCCACGTCTGGGACGTGCCCAGTGGACGACTCCGCTGGTCACGCCCCCAGGAGATGGTCGAGAAGGTGGTGTTCACCCCGGACGGCGGGGCGCTCGCGGTCGCGGGCGGCGAGCACCGGCTGCTGGACGCGGGCACCGGCAAGCCGTTCGGCGAGACCTACGGCTCGTCCAGCGTCGGCATCCAGGCGACCGCGCTCGCCTTCGGCGCGGACGGTGGCCGCTTCGCCGTCGCCGACCAGGAAGGGCGGATCTCGGTGTTCGAGACCCGGGGCAGGAAGCGGGTGGGCGCCGTGATCCGAGGCGAGGCGGGAACGGGGACCCACCTGACGTACTCACCTCGCGGCGACGTCATCGCGGCGGCGGTGACCGAGCGGTCGGTGGGGATCTGGGACGTCGAGACCGGGCGCCGCCTCGGCCAGCCGATCGTCGCCCAGCCCGGGGACCTCCGGGCACTGGCGTTCAGCCCCGACGGTGCCCGGCTGATCGCGGTGGACAGGGCGGGCACCCTGAGCGAGTTCCCGGTCGAGCCGGAGGCGGTGGCGCGGGCGGTCTGCGAGCGCGCGGGCCGCACCCTGACGCGCGAGGAGTGGCGCACCTACCTGGAGGACCTGCCCTACCGCGACGTCTGCCCCGCCTGAACGCGCGGGTTCCGGACTTCCCCGGGGGAGGCCCCGCCCTGTGACGCCCCGGCACCGGGAATCCGCGACCGGGAGGATCCTCTCCGGAGCCGTCACAGGCCGCGGGCCTGTCCTGTCCCGGCCCGTGACCGGACGGCGACGCGGTCCTCGGCGGTCCCGGCCGTCGAGGCCCGGGGCGGGATGGTTCGACGTTCGTCCTCGCCAGGGGAAACATTCCTTCCGCGGGCCGCATCAAACAGCGCATGAGAGTGGCGCAGGAGTTGATCGTGGGCGACCCGTGGCGGCTGGGCGGCTACCGCCTCGCCGGGCGGCTGGGGGCGGGCGCCCTGGGCGTGGTCTACGAGGGGTACGACCAGGGCGGGGGACGGGTCGCGGTGACGGTCCTGCACGGCCGCCCGGGAGCGGGCGCGCCCGCCGAGGCCGCCGCCGCCCGCCGCGTCGCCTCCTCCTGCACGGCGAGCGTGCTGGACGCCGACCTCGACGGGCCCAGGCCGTACATCGTCAGCCGGTACGTGGAGGGTCCCAGCCTGCGCCGGGCCGGACGGGTCCTCGGCGGCGACGACCTGCACGGTCTCGCGGTCGCGGTCGCCACCGCGCTGACCGCCCTGCACGACGCCGGGGTGGTCCACCGCGACCTCACGCCGGACAACGTGATCCTCGGCGGGAACGGCCCCCGGGTCACCGGGTTCGGGATGGCCCCCGGCCGGGTGACGTCGCTGACCGCGACCGGGCTCAGGACGCGCGTGCCGTCGTACACGGCGCCCGAGGTGTTCACCGGCGGCGCGGCGGGCCCGGCCGCCGACGTGTTCGCCTGGGGCGGGATCGTGCTGTACGCCGCGACGGGCGAGGACCCGTTCGCGGCGGGCAGTTTGGGCGCGGTGATGCACCGGATCCTCTCCCTCGACCCCGACCTGGGCTCGCTGCCCCCGCTCCTGCGGCCGCTGGCCGCCGCCGCGCTCGCCAAGGACCCCCGCGCCAGGCCGGCCGCCCGCGACCTGCTGGTCGCCCTGCTCCCCGAGCGCGCCGGGGATCTCGGGACGGCCGCGCCGCCACGGGCGGAGACCGATCCCGGGACGGCCGCGCTGTTGCGGGCGGGAACGGAGGTGGCGGCCAGGGTCCGTACGGCCTGCGACGACCCCGGGCTGGGGGCGCTGGCCGAGTCCGCGTACGCCGCGCTCGGCCCGGCGGAGCGGGAGCGCGCGCCCGGGGTGTTCCTGAGGCTCGTCGCCATCGCGCCCGACGGGCAGCCGGTCGCCCGCGAGGCCAGGGTGCCCGCCGGGTCCGAGCACGTCCTGCGCGGCTTCGCGGGGCTGGTCGCGCACCGGGGGAACGAGGCCCGGCTGGTCCACCAGGCGCTCCCGTACGCCTGGCCACGGCTGGGGGAGTGGATCGAGGCCGACCGCGCCCGCCTCGTGGCGCGCGGGAGACGCGCCCGGCTGCGTCCCCTGTTGACGGCCGTGCTGGTGGTGGCGCTGGTGCTGCTGGCCGCCGGGACGATCGTGGTGGGGTGGGTTGTCTGACCTGCGGATACCTGGGTACGACTTTCACGGGAAATGCCGTGAGTTTTCGGGGGGAAACATGGCGAGCTGTGAAACGTGCGGTAACGACTACGACATGAGCTTCGAGGTGCACGCCCAGGGCGAGGTGCACGTCTTCGACAGCTTCGAGTGCGCTATCCAGCGGATGGCGCCCATCTGCGAGCACTGCGGGGTCCGGATCGTCGGGCACGGCGTCGAGGCCGGGCAGCGCTGGTTCTGCTGCGCCCACTGCGCGAGGAAGGAGGGGGCGACCGCGATCGTGGACCGGGTCGGCGCGCAGGTGTGAGGTCACCGGCCCGCACCGGGCCTCACCGGGCCCGCCCTGTGCCCGCGCTGTGCCCGCGCTGTGTCCGGCTCTATGTCCGGCTCTGTGTCCGCGCCGGGCTCGCATCGGGCCCGTGCCGGGCTCGTGCTGTGCCGCTCTGTGCTCAAGCCGGGCTCGCGCTGTGCCCGGCTCTGTGCCCAAGCCGGATTCGTGCCGGTGCGTGGCGCCGTACGAACACCGGGTCACGTCGAATTCCCATGACGGGGTGAGGCGGTATTAACGAGACTGACACGATCTGGTATTCCGTGAGTCTGGCTGAGACCGCCTCCTGCCCTCACACTGGGGCCTATGTGGGATTTTGATGTCCTTGTTCTTGGATCCGGGCCGGGCGGGCAGAAGGCCGCGATCGCCGCGGCGAAACTCGAACGGCGTGTCGCCCTCGTCGAGCGGCGCAACATGCTCGGCGGGGTGTGCATCAACACCGGCACCATCCCCTCCAAGACGCTGCGCGAGGCCGTCCTGCACCTGACGGGCCTCAACCAGCGCGGCATGTACGGCCAGAGCTACCGGGTGAAGGACGAGATCACCGCGGCGGACCTGGGGATCCGCACCCAGCACGTGATCGGCCGGGAGATCGACGTCATCCGCAGCCAGCTGTCGCGCAACCACGTGACGACGCTCAACGGGCACGGCCACTTCGTGGACCCGCACACGATCGGCGTCGTCGACGAGCACGGCCACGAGACCAAGGTCACCGCCGACAAGATCGTCATCGCCACCGGCACCCGGCCGGCCCGCCCCGACACCGTGGAGTTCGACGACCACGCGATCATCGACTCTGACGGCATCCTGAAATTGCAGGACATTCCCGACTCGATGGTGGTCGTGGGCGCCGGGGTGATCGGCATCGAGTACGCCTCCATGTTCGCCGCGCTGGGCACCAAGGTGACCGTGGTCGAGCGCCGCGACCGGATGCTCGACTTCTGTGACCTGGAGATCGTCGAGGCGCTCAAGTACCACCTGCGCGACCTCGCGGTGACCTTCCGCTTCGGCGAGACCGTCGCCGCCGTGGAGCGCCGCCCCCGGGGCGCGCTGACCGTGCTGGAGAGCGGCAAGCGGATCCCCGCAGAGACGGTGATGTACTCGGCCGGGCGCCACGGCATGACCGACGAGCTCGCCCTGGAGGCCGCGGAGCTGGCCGCCGACGCCCGGGGCCGCATCCAGGTCGACGAGCACTACCGCACCGCCGTGCCGCACATCTACGCCGTCGGCGACGTCATCGGCTTCCCCTCCCTGGCCGCCACCTCCATGGAGCAGGGCCGCATCGCCGCCCACCACGCCTGCGGGGAGCCGCTACGCGGCATCCACCACCTGCAGCCGATCGGCATCTACACCATCCCCGAGATCAGCTTCATCGGTCCCACCGAGGACGAGCTGACCGCCTCGCACGTCCCCTTCGAGGTCGGCATCTCCCGCTACCGCGAGCTGGCCAGGGGCCAGATCATCGGCGACACCTACGGCATGCTGAAGCTCCTGGTCTCCCCGGAGACCCGCGCCCTGCTCGGCGTGCACGTCTTCGGCACCGGCGCCACCGAGCTCCTGCACATCGGCCAGGCCGTCATGGGCTGCGGCGGCACCGTCGACTATCTGGTCGACGCCGTCTTCAACTACCCCACTCTGGCCGAGTCCTACAAGGTCGCCGCCCTGGACGCCACGAACAAGCTCCGCCGGGTGGCCCGCTTCGAGCTCTGATCCCCGCCCGGACCGGGGCGCTCGCGGTCACGGGCGCAGGAGGTGATCTCCGGCGAGCTTGATGGCCTCGTGCTTGGTGTGCCCGGGGTGGTCCACGACGATGAAGTGGCGGCCGATCGCGAGCGCGAACGCCAGGATGCTGCGCGCCTCGATCTCGTCGGGGTCGGTGACGAACGTGCCGAACATCCTCCGCAGGAAGTCCATGCGCTCGTTGTCGACACGCCGCAGCCGCGCCGCGACGGCCTGGTCGTGGCGGGCCCAGGCCCGGACCGCGAGGTCGATCCGGTGGAAGTCCTCCGAGAAGGTGAGATGACCGGCGCGCCGGATCCTCTCGGCGGCGTCGCCACCGGCGGCGTCGACCTGGGCGAGGACCTCCTTGGTGCAGCGTTGCTCCCACTCGTCGAGCATCTCCGCGAGTAGCGCGGGACGGCCGTCGAAGTATCCGTAGAACCCGCCCTTCGTCACGCCGAGCCGGGTGGCGAGCGTCTCGACGCGGACCGCGTCGGGCCCTCCCTGGGCGAGGGCTTCGAGGCCCGCCTCTATCCAGCGGGTGCGCGGTGTGCGTGCCACGGCGGAAATCCTCTCCTCCCAGTGCGGCGCGCGGACTGTCACGCCCGGCGGGTTCGCGCCGTGCGTGCCACGGCGGGAATCCGGCTCCATCCATTGATCGCGTCGGAGTTGTACGGTACCGTACAAAAGAAATATACGGCACCGTATAAACGGGAGGGCCGAACCGTGCCGCGACTCGCAGAGACCACCCACACCGAGCGGCCCTGGCGCGTCCACGAACTCACGAGTGACTTCTCGGTCGAGGACGTGTGGTCGTTCCGCACCCCCGGGGCCGGGCCCGGCGACTTCCCGGTGATGCTCGCGGCGATGCGGGCATCGCTCGAATCCACCAGGCAGCCTTGGCCGGCGAGATTCCTGTTCGCCGTCCGGTGGAAACTCGGCGCGCTCCTCGGCTGGGACAGACCGTCGGCGGGCGTCGGCGAGCGGGTCGCCTCGCTCCGCGACCGCCTGCCGGGCGACCTCCGCGACGCTCCTCGCGGCCCGGACGACAGGAGGATGCCCCTCAAGGCGGTCTACGAGCTCGACACGGAGGCCGCGCGCGAGCTGGCGAACAGGACCGTGCACGGCGTGATGCATCTCGGCTGGGTCCAGGGGGCGGACGGCGACCACGAGCTGCGGATGGCCGTCCTCGTCAAGCCCAACGGCCGGTTCGGGCGGCTCTACATGGCCGCCATCGCGCCCTTCCGGCATCTCATCGTCTACCCGGCTCTGACCCGGCAGTGGGAACAGGCCTGGCGCGACCGCGATCGTGCCTCCGCGGGGGCGGGGCACGAGGAAGGACGGTCACGATGAGATCCGGGAGGCGCCTCCTCCGCTGGGCGAGCGGGATCATGATCGTCCTGGGGGCGGGGCACCTGTCCCTGGCGGCGCTCGTCGCCAGGGAGGGTGTCGCCGGCTGGGTGGATCGGGGGGTGTGGGCGGCCGTCCCGCTCGTGCTCACGGGCGGGGGCGCCGGCAAGACGGTGGAGTCCCTCCGGAACGACCTCGCCTTCTGGGCCGGTCCGGGGAGCTTCTCGGTGCCCCTGATCCTCCTGGGGTGCCTGACCTGGCACCTCGCCGGACGCGGGGTGGCCGTGCCGGCAGGGATCGGCTGGGGCCTCGCGGCGTGGTGCGCGCTGGGCGGCGTCCTTCTCGTACCGTCCCCATTCTTCGCCGGGACGGTCGCCGGGGGGCTCATCGTCCTGGCGGCCCGGAGGGAGGACCGCCCGGAGGCCGTCACCGGGCCGGCGGAGCGGGAACGATCTCCGATCGGCCATGAAGACCGAGGGTGACTAGGATGACGCAGTATGGAGGGCCTCAACGGGGTGCGCGGGGTCCTTTACGTGGTCGCGTGTGCCGCGCCCGCAGCCGCTGACCTCCACGGCCTGGTGAGGCTCGCCCAGGAGAGCGGGTGGCGGGTGCACGTGGTCACCACGCCGATGGGGGCGCGTTTCGTCGACGTCCCGGAGCTGGAGCGGCTGACCGGCGATCGGGTTCGCAGCGTCTACCGCATGCCGGGTGAGCCCAAGGGACTGCCTCCGGCGGATGCGGTGATCGTGGCTCCCGCGACGTTCAACACCATCAACAAATGGGCGAACGGGATAGCGGACACCTTCGCGGTCGGACTGCTGTGTGAGGTGATGGGCTTCGGTGTCCCGATCCTGGCCGTCCCGCTGCTCAAGGACGCCCTCGCCCGCCATCTCGCCTTCGGCCGCAGCTTCAACACATTACGGGAAATGGGGGTGCGGGTCCTGTTCGATCCCACCGCGCCGCCAGACGCGCGCATGCCATCCTGGGAACGCGTCGTGGAAGAGCTGCACAGCGTTGTCGGGGGACGACACTCACAGGGGTGATGGTGGCTTCGACATCCTCTTCGTGACGGGAGTTTCCTTTCACACCCCTTCTGCCAGCTTCGCCGTCTGCTGCGCCATCGCGTGCGTCAGCTCGTCGGCGAGCCCGTTCATGTGGTGGGCACGGGCGCCTGCGAGCATCATCCGCAGGTCGGCCGCCACGCGCCGGGATCGGACACCGGTGGCGTCCCGTACGGCCTGGCACGCTTCGCGTTCACCGGCTTCGCCGTCTCCGGCGCGCATGTGCAGGACGGCCAGCCGGGTACGGCAGCGCAGCCCGGTCCGGGTGCGGCCGGAATCCAGCCTGGCCACGGCCGAGGACAGGCGTTCACGCGCCCGGGTGTCCTCGTCCAGGGCGAACAGGGCCAGGCCCAGGGCGCTGTCGTGGTGTCCGGGGGAGACGGTGATGCGCCGTGCCCATTCGGGAGATGACGCCGGGCGCGGTCTGGTCAGTGCCTCCTCGGCCAGATCCACATGTCGCAGCCCCGCCTGGCGGTCGTGGGCGGCCGCGCAGTGGCGAGCGGCGACCGCGTGCAGGTTGGCGCGTTCGGCCGATCCGATCCGTTCGTCTCCCAAGGCCAGGCGGAGGATCTCCACCCCTTCCCGAGGGCGGCCCGAGTCGGTGACGACGGTGGACAGGTCCAGCATGACGTGGGCGCGCAGGTCCCGGTCGGCGCCGCGTGCGGAGGTGTCCAGTGCGAGCGTGAGCACCTTGGTGGCCCTGGCGGTGTCGCCCGCGTCGTAGACGGCCCAGCCGAGACGGTCGGCCAGCAGGCCGATGGCCGAGGACAGGCGTTCGCGGGTCGGCGCGGTCATCGGCTTGTCCAGCAGCTCGACCGCCCAGCCGAGGGAGCCGCGCGCCATCGCCGCCGCCATGCTCCCGCCGTGGGCCAGGTCCATACGGGTGTAGAGGTCGGCGGCGGCCTCGACCGCCTGGACCTCGGCGATGCCGACACCGGCCAGGTCCTCGCCGCCCGGACCGTCCAGCAGCCGGGCGAGCGGCTCCAGCGGGGCCGACCCCACGGAGGCCGCCGCGATGATTCCCAGAACACTTCTACGTTTCATATCTTCCATGGTGTCCATAGTGTCCGGTAAAAGAGATTCCCCGTCCGTTGCCGCAACATGCACGCCCAACGCCTGTTGGTAGCTGCGAAGTAAGGCGGGAGTGGTTTCGCGTTGACCGCGTTCCACCCGGCTGAGATGTCCTTTCGATATGCCTATTCGCCTGGAGAGCACGTCGAGACTGACTTTCGCCCCAAGCCGCGCCGCCCGCAGGTCCGGGCCACTGACCACGCTGAACGCCTCCTCCGGCCGGTGCGGCAACGATCGTTGCGGCATCGGCGCAACGGTGAATCGCCGGTTGTCCCCCCTGATGCTTTACACAGGCAAGGAGCCAGCGGACATCAATTGTCTCCCTTGTCGCGAAAGATGGTTTCTCTGCTCGGTAAACATCAGAGGTAACCGCCGTCACGTGAATACGGCGCAGTCCATGGTGGCTCCGGTGCGGGGACGCGGTCAATGACTACGGTTGAGGGCGGCACTGTGAACAGCTTCGAAACGGGCGCGGATCTCCAGCGGCACACTCGGGGGGCCGTCCCGGCCCTGATTACGGTCGATCCCTGTCATGCGGCGGAAAGCCTGCGAACGGCTCTGGGCGAGCACGACATCACCTCCGACGTTCACGACGGCTACGGGCTGGCGCTGGTGTCGGTCTGGGTGGGGTTGGTGGTGTGGTGTGACGGGGCGCGGTTCTGGTGGCGTACCGGGTGGGACGCCCGGCGGGGGCGGTTCGTCTATGCCTGGCATCCGGTGACCGAGCCTGGCCGCGCCGCTCGGCGCGTCACGTTCCGCTACCGGGAGTTGAGGGAGACGCATCCGCTGTCGGAACTGATCGCCGAGAGCATGTCGTGACCGTTCTGGACGCGTGCCTGAGCCCGCATGTCGTGATGGCTCAGCGTGATCATGCGCGGCTGGAGTGGCGAAGGCCGTACCTGGCGCTGGGGCGGGTGCGTTCGGTGGCCTGGACCTGCTTCTGCCGGGCCACGGTCTACGAGTTGTGCGAGGGCGCGGGACGGGCGTTCCTGCGGCGGACCGTCCAGCGCGACGGCGGGGACGACGAGGTCCACGAGACCCGCACGTGGCCGGTCGGTGAGGCTCGGGTGATCTGGACGGCGCTGCTGTCCGGCAGGGCCCGGTAGAGACGGGTGCGGTGGCGCGGGATCTGGAGGGACCCGCGTCACCGCGCCTTGAGGAGTCTGGAGGGATCCGCGCCACCGCGTTTTTGATGGTCCGCGTGCGGAAAACCTTCCTGGTTCGCGTGTGGAAAACCGCAGCCTGACGCGGGTACGCGCATCATTCCGGCGGGTAGCCGGGCGAACCTAGCGTTTCCCGCCATGACGGGAAAGTTGATCGACGTCCCCCGGCGGGTCGTCGCGGGGGTCGCGGGCCTGCTGGTGCTGGCGGGAATGGTCGTGCTGACCGCGATGGGGGAGAGCACCATGCAGCCCCTTCCGGCGTCGGCCCCGGCAGGGGAGTTCAGTGCCGGGAGGGCGCTGGAACACCTGGAGCGGTTCGCCGCCGAGCCGCGTCCGCTCGGCAGTCCGGCATCGGACAGGGCCAGGGACTACCTGGTCGGCCGGCTGCGCGCGGAGGGGATGAGGGTCGAGGTACACCGGGCGGTCGGGGCCCGCTCGGCGGCGGGGCTCGCGACGTTCGGGCGGGTGGAGAACATCGTGGCGACCCTGCCCGGCAGGGACCCGACGGGCACGGTCATGGTCGCCGCCCACTACGACTCCGCGGCCATGGGACCCGGCGCGTCGGACGACGGCGCGGCCGTGGCCGCGATGCTGGAGACCGCGCGCGCGTTGCGCGTCCAGAGGGACCGGGAGGACACCCAGGGGGACAGGGAGGATGCGCAGGGGGAACGGGAGGATGCCCAAGGGGACCGGGAGGGCAGGGGAGGCCAGGGGAACCTCCGCAATGACCTGGTGTTCCTGATGACCGACGGCGAGGAGGACGGGGTCCTGGGGGCCGAGGCCTTCGTCAGGGAACATCCGCTGGCCCGTAAGGGCGGGGTGCTGCTCAACTGGGAGGCGCGCGGTGTCGGCGGGCCGTCCCTGATGTTCGAGACGTCCAGGAACAACGCGCGGCTGGTCGAGACGTTCGCCGGGGCCGTCCCGCATCCTCGGGGCGACTCCTCGATGGTCGAGCTGTACCGGATGCTCCCCAACAACACCGACTTCACCCCGCTGGTCGGAGCGGGCTTCACCGGCATGAACTTCGCCTACATCGAGCGCTCCTCGCGCTACCACACCGCCGACGACTCGATCGCCAACCTCGATCGCGGCAGCCTGCAGCACCACGGCTCGAACATGCTGGCGCTCACCCGTGCCCTGGGCGGCGCCGCCCTGCCCACCCTGGTCTCCGGCGGGGACGTCACCTACTTCCGGATCCTGGGAACCATGGTCACGTACCCCGGCCACCTGGTCGGGCCCCTGGCGGCGCTCGCCGTGCTGGCCCTGGCGGGACTGATCCTGCTCGCGCGGCGGCGGGGACTGGTCTCCGTTCCGAGGGTGCTCGCCGGCGCGGCGTCCGCGCTGCTCCCGCTGGGCCTGTCGGTGGTCCTCGCGCAGGGGATGTGGGAGCTGCTGGTGGCCTGGCGGCCCGCCTACGACACGATGGGCGGGCTGCTGCACCGGCCGCAGGCGTACCAGGCCGCCGTCGCCGCCATGGCGGGACTGGCGCTGCTGAGCTGGTACCTCCCCCTGCGCCGCCGGATCGGGCCCGCGGCGCTCGCGGCCGGGGCGCTGGCGTGGCCGGCCGCGCTGGGCGCGCTCTGCGCGTGGGCCGCGCCGGGGGCGTCCTTCGTCTTCACTCTCCCGGCGCTGGGCTGCGCGCTCGGCGGGATCGTCGCGCTGCTGCTCCCGCGATCCCCGGTGTGGCGGATCGCCGCGCTGACCTCCGGGGCGGTCGCGTCCGCGCTGCTGCTCCCGGCTCTGGCCCGGAACGCGCTGGACGGGATGGGGCTCGCGCTCGGCGGCGCGGGAGCCCTGGTGTTCGCCGTCTTCGGCCTCACACTGCTGCCGCTCGCGGAACTCCCGCTCCCCGCCCTCCGCCGGGGCCTGGGCCGCCGCGCGGCCGTCGCGGCGCCCTCGGTCGCGGTCGCGGTCACGGTGTCGCTGGTCGGCCTCGGGCTCGCGGTGGACGGGTTCGACGAGGGACATCCCCGGCGCACGCATCTGGCGTACGTGCTGAACGCCGACACCCGGGTGGCCCGCTGGGTCAGCGCCGACGCCGATCCGGTCGGGTGGACCCGGAGGTACGTGTCCGGCCGGGACGCGGGGGCGCTTCCGCCGGGTTACGCGCGCGGCGGGCTGTGGACCGGCCCCGCCCCGGCGATCAGGGCCGGAGGGCCGCGGGTGACGGTGCTCTCACGAAGCGAGGACGGCGGGGACGCCGGGGACGGCGGGGATACCGTCACGCTGCGGGTGACCGCCGGACGCGCCGTGCGCGGGGTGACACTGCGGGTGGATCACCCGATCACCGGGGCGACGGCGGCCGTCGCGGGGAGCGGGCCGGTGACCGTCGCCGTCACCGGTGTCCGGGCCGGCACCTGGCCCGGCGAGGTCCGGTTCCGCGACCTGCCGCGCGGGGGAGCCGAGATCACCCTGCGCGTCCCGCGCGCGGACCGGCTGCGGGTCACCGCGATCGCCGAGACGTACGGGCTCTCCACGGTGCCCGGCTACGTGCCGAGACCGCCGGGCCTGGTGGCCTCGACCCGCGAGGACGGCGACCTCGTCGCGGTCACCCGGACGTACGACCTGTGAGGACTCCCCACCCGGCGCCGCGCGACGAGCCCGGGTCCGTGCGACGAGCCCGGGTCCGTGCGACGAGCCCGGGTCCGCGCGGCGAGCTTGGGTTCGCGTGACGAGCTTGGGTTCGCGTGACGAGCCCGGGTCCGCGCGACGAGCCCCGAGCCGGGGTGAGGGCCGAGGCGGGTCGCGTGGCCGCGAAAACCGTTCGGCCGGTGAGACGGTCACGGCCTACCATGCGGACGCGTGAGCGGAAGATTACGCGGGATCGCGGCCGTCAACGAGCGGATCGCCGCCGAGGGCGAGTACCTGACCGACGACGGCACCGTCGTCGTCGTGGGCCCGGCGCTGAGGGCGGCGATCTCCGGCACCGTGAGTCACCCGGCGGACGGGCACATCGACGTGCCCGTCCCGGCGCCCGGTCATCGCCGGACGTCTTTCCAGGTGACCGCCGAGGGCAGTCTCCAGGCCGCGCGACGGCTGCACCTCGCCGGGGCCGGGCGGATCGCCGTCCTGAACTTCGCCTCGGCCCGCAACCCCGGAGGCGGCTACCTCGGCGGCGCCAAGGCGCAGGAGGAGGATCTCTGCCGCAACGCCCTGCTGTATCCCTGCCTCCTGCGGGCTCCCGGCTACTACGCCGCCCACCGCGCCTCCCCCGATCTCCTCTACAGCCATCGCGTCATCTGGTCTCCCTGCGTTCCCGTGCACCGCGGCGACGACGGGCGGCTGCTGGGCGAGCCGTACCTCGTCTCCTTCCTGACCTCCCCCGCTCCCAACGCCGGAGAGGCGCTGCGCCGTGACCCGGGCGCGCGGAGCCGAATCCGGCGCGCGCTCCACGAGCGCGCGGAGAGAGTGCTGGCCGTGGCCGCCCATCACGGCGCGCGCGAGCTGGTCCTCGGCGCCTGGGGGTGTGGGGTGTTCCGCAACGACCCCCGGGAGGTCGCCGAGGCGTTCCACACCCACCTCACCGCGGGCGGCGCGTTCTCGGCGGCGTTCGAACGGGTGGTGTTCGCGGTCTGGGACCGTTTGCCCGACTCCGCCAACCGGGCCGCGTTCGCCGAACGTTTCGCCTCCGTGGCGGAACCGGTCTCCGGACGGCCGTGAGCGTCACCCCCGCGAACCGGGGTCGCCGAAGGCGTACTTCAGGGGTGGCAGCACCGCGCGGGCGTCCGCGCCGCCGACCCAGAGGCCGATCATGAACGCCGCGGTCGCCTCCAGCAGGCCCGCGCGTTCCAGGCCGCCGCCGTGGACCGGCTCGCATCCGAGATCGGTGACGAGGGAGCGTACGGCGACCAGCGCGGCGGGGTCGTCGCCGCAGAGGGGCACCGCCAGCGGGACGCCGTCGAAGGCGGGCGGCGTCATCCGCCAGACGTCCTCGTGGCACAGGTTGAACGCCTTGACGACGCGTGCCCCGGTCGTGTCCGCGACGCGCCGCGCCATTGAGGGGCCGCCCTCGGTGGCCAGGGTGAACCGTCCCTGCACGACCGGGTTGACGCAGTCGGCGAGGACCCGCCCGTCCAGCGTGCCCCGGGCGGCTCCGGCGGCCTCCAGGACCTCGGTCACGGCGTAATCGCGTACGGCCAGCAGCGTCACCTCGCCGAAGACCGCCGCCTCCTCCCAGGTGCCCGCCCGTGCGCCGGGTCCGAGCCTGTCCGCCAGGGCGGCGGCCCTCGCCGGGTCCCGGCCGCTCACCGTCAGCTCGTGGCCCGCGCGGGCCCAGTGCGTTCCGAGCGCGTCCGCCATGCGGCCCGCTCCGAGGATGCCGATGCGCATCCGTCCTCCCTTGTTCGACTGCTGGTGTAGGACGAAGGTAGAAAGTCCGTCAGGCACCGTTCGGTGCGTGACGCCTCGGAGAGACTGGAGGACCCCGCGTGTTCCTCGCCGACTGCCGTGCCCGGCTCGCCTTCGACCTGGTCGGCAACACCTGGACCGCCGTCGTCGTCTGGGCCCTGCGCGCCGGCCCCCGGCGTCCCGGCGAGCTGCGCGAGGAGATCGGCGGGATCAGCGCGAAGGTGCTCACCGAGACCCTGCGCAGGCTGGAGTACAACGGCCTCGTCTCCCGGCGGGCCTACGCCGAGGCACCGCCCCGGGTCGAGTACGGGCTCACCGACCTGGGCCGCACGCTGGTGCCGCTGATCGGGGCCTTCGGGGAGTGGGCCTTCGAGCACGGCGACGCGGTCCTCGACGCCCAGGACCGCGCCGAGGGCCTCACCGGATGACGCCGGCCGGGCCGGCTGGGCCGGCCGAGGGCGGCCCGCGGTACGTGGCCGGCGAGCACGTCGACGGCCCCTCGCCGGTCGCGGCCGTCGAGGCCGAGGACGCCGTCCGCCCGCCGCGTGATCATCCGATCGGTCGAGCCGGAGGGTGACGCTCACGGTCCTGCTGAACTGTCGAGCCGGCGGGTGACGCCCACGGTCCTGCTGACCTGCCGAGCCGGCGGGCGACGCCGCTTCGCCCCTGCCGCGCCGATCCTTGACGACACCCCTTCGGAGGTGGCACGGCTGCTCCGCCGTCGGCCCGGACCCGTTCGGCGGCGGGACGGCCGCTCTCAACCACGGCCCGGTACGGTGACGGCCGGCCCCGCTTCCCGCGGGCTCGTCTCCGTACGCAGGATCCGCCAGCACGCGTACGCGCACAGGCCCGACGCGGGCGCGCCCAGCACCGTCGCGGCGATGCCCAGAGCGGTCACCCGCTCCGCCAGGTACAGCGGCACCATCACCGTCACGGAGAGGCCGAACTTCGCCAGGAACACCGCCGTGCAGGCCTGGTAGCGCCGCAGCCGCGCCCGATCACGCCGCCAGCCGGACCGCTCACCGCGCAGTCCCTCGACCAGCCCCCCGATGATCGGCCACCGCGCCAGCATGGACACCAGGAACACCGTCCCCGCGACCGCCGGCAGCGACACGCTGACGAGGTAGAAGTCCACCGCCTGTCCGGTACCGCCGGCCAGCGACGCGGACACCCCCACGATCACGAGCCCGGCCCCCGCCTGCCAGTACTTCCGATCGGTGCACGCCCGGACGATCGCGAACACCGCGACGGCACCGACCGCCACCAGCGCGGAGAGAAGAACCCGGCCGGTCAGCAGATGGGCGATGAGGAACACTGCCTTCGACACCACGGCCTCGGCGACGGTCCGCCAACCGCCCACGGCGGCGAACAAGGTCAGTGATCTCCGCGTGAGCACGCCCAGGGTCATGCGCCCGGCTCCGCGCCGTCGACGACATCCGTGGTCCGTGAGGACGACCGGACCGGGGCCGCCGCGGGCAGCGGTTCGCACGGCCGACTCGTCGGCATCGGAACGGCCGCTCCACCGGGACGGAACTCGCGCGCCGGGGCGCGGCCCTGGGCGCCGGGGGTGCCGGGGGTGCCGAGGGCGTCAGGGGTGCCGGGAGTGCCGGGGGCGTCGAGGGCGGGGACGCCGTCGTGGCGCATCGCCTGCTCGGCGGCGCCGATCGCGGTGAGCAGATCCCGCTCACCGCGGGCATGCGCGGCCAGGGCGTCACGGAGACGGCGCGCGTCCCGCATCGCCAGGTTGCCGCCGAACCCCGGGGCCGCGTGAATGGCGTCGCCGATGACCGTCACCGGGCCGGCCGGCCAGGCCGGGACCGGCGGGATCGTCCCGATCCGCAGCGCGACCGTGACGTCCGGCCACGCCTCGTCGACGACCAGCCGCAACGCCGGGTGCAGGCCCGCGGCCAGCCCCCGGGCGAACCGCCAGACCGCGTCCGGCGAACCGGCGGGCCCGAGCCGGGCCTGGGTGACGGGCAGGCACCACATCACGTAGTCCTCGGCGTCGGCGACGACGCGGGAGTCGAGGGCGGGCAGCCACCTCTCCCGGGCGGCGGCCGGCGACTCGGCGAACCGGTGGACGCCCAGCGCCATCATCATGCCGCGCACCCGCACGCCGGCGCCGCTGTCGCCGACCAGCGCGGGCAGCCCCGTTCCGGCCACGGCCCGCAGCGGTGTCGCGCCCATCACCATGCGCCTCCCCGTGTCGACCACCTCCGCGTGCGGCAGGTACTGGCGGCGGACCGCCGAACCGACCCCGTCCGCGCCGACCAGCACGTCCGCGGTGTCCGTACGGCCGTCGGCCAGCCACACACGGATCCGGCCGTCGGAGCGCCGCTCGAACCGGGTGAAAGCCGCCCCGAACCGCACCCTGTCCTCCAGCCCGGTCAGCAGCACCGCCCGCAGCAGGCGCCGATGGGTCTGGCGGCCCGGCCGTCGCCCCGCCGTGCCGTCGGCGGGGCGTGTGCTCGCGACCACGAGCTCGCCGTCCACCTCGGACAGCAGCGAGGTCCGGTCTCGCAGCCCGCCCATGGTGGCCTCCGCCATCGCCAGGTGCCCTGGGGGCAGGCACGCGCGCAGCGCCTCCGCCCCCCGGTCGTCGACGTGCAGGCTGACGCCCTGGGGGCGGCCCCGCGCCTCGTCCTTCTCGTACACCGTGACGTCGATTCCCGCCCGGCGCAGCCCCTGGGCCAGCGTCAATCCGCCGATCCCCGCGCCGGCCACGATCACCCGCATCGTTCCCCACCTTTCTTCACCGGTTGATGAGGTTTCAATCTAGCCAGGTGCGCGGAGAAAACTCAATCGACTGATGAAGAAAGGGTCCGATAGAGTGCTCCCGTCATGACAGAACCGAATCCCCCAGGCCGTCCCGGGCGCTGGCGGTCAGGCGCGGAGAGCAGGCAGCGGGTCCTGGAAGCGGCCCGCGCGCTGTTTCGCGAGCACGGCTACGGTGGCACCACGATGCGCGCGGTCGCCGCCGAGGCGGAGGTCGACCCGGCGATGGTGTTCTACTTCTTCGGCACCAAGCAGGGCCTGTTCGGGGCCGCTCTCGAGGTGCCGGAGCAGGTTCCGTCCGCCATCGAATCGGTCTTCACCGGCGGCCTGGACGACATCGGCGCGCGCATGGTCCGCACGCTCGTGGAGAACCTCGACAAGTCCCACCGCACCCCGCTCGTGACGCTCACCCGCTCGGCCCTCACGCACGACGACTCCGAGACCCTGCTCCGCCAGTACATCGACCGGGAGATCACCGACCGGCTGGTGACGATGCTCGGCACGCCGGACGCCACGGTGCGGGTCGCCATGCTGAACGTGCAGATCCTGGGCCTCGCGGTGGCGCGCTACATCGTACGGATCGAGCCGGTCGCGTCCGCGTCCGTCGACGACCTGGTCACCTGGTTCGGCCCGATCATGCAACAGGGCCTGACCGGACCGGCCTCGTCGCGGTGACGGCCGGACGGGGACCCCGTCCCGTCCCGGGGCCGCCGCCGACGTCGCCCGGATCCTGAACGCGATCCGAGGCGGGCACCCGCGCAGGGGCCTGCCACCCGGCCGCCTCGGAGACCGGACGCCGTCCGGGACGATCTCGTCCTCCGCGGCGAGGCCGTGGACGGTGCCGGGGCGGACCTCGGAGGTGTGGCCGATTCGCGCGCGATTCCGTCCTTTTCCGGAGCCCTCGGCTGCCCGGGCCGCCACCCGGCACGGCGAAGCGGCGACCCGGACCGCTCGGCGGTCCCGCCGCCGGTGGCGGGACGCGTCAGGCGGTGGTTCGTTCGCCGGCGGGCCGGCGGCGCAGGCTCGCCCGCGCGGCCGGCCGGCCACGGAGCGCGTCCGCCCCGGCCTGCTTCTCATCCTCGACCACCTGACCGAGACTCCCGCCCGGGTGGTGAGCGACCGCGGCGACGTCCTCGCGCAGAACGCGATGGACAAGGCGCTCCACGGTGACGCGTCCGCCCGCCCGGGGACGGAGCACAACGCCCTCTGGCACTACTTCACGGATCCCGGCGCGCGGGAGCTCTTCCCGGCCGAGGACCGTGACCGCGCCGCCCGCGCGGCGGTGGCGGATCTGCGCGCCACATTCGCCCGCCGCCCGGACGACGCGCGGCTGGCGGGGCTCGTACGCCGGCTCCGCGCCCGCAGCCAGGAGTTCTCGGCACTGTGGGACGCCCACCACGTCGCCGTACGCCGCACCGACGTCAAACGCTTCCTGCACCCGGTCGCCGGCCTGCTGGAGCTGGACTGCGAGGTACTGCCGAACCCGGAGCACGACCAGCGGCTGATCGTCTACACCGCCCGTCCGGGCAGCGGGTCCTGCGAGCGGCTGCGACTGCTGCGCGTGGCCGGCCTCCAGGATCCGGCCCGTGGCCAGGTCGAGGGCTTCGTATGAGGTGCGCTACGGCACGGGGACGGCGGCGGCCCGGCGCCGTTCCAGGACGATCACCGCGATCACCAGCGCGGTCAGCGCGGTGAGCTGCGCGAGGGCCGACCAGAGGCCGAGCGCGACCGTCAGGAGCGAGAGCGCCCCGCCCGCGGCCCGCAGCCCGTTGCCCGCGATGCCGAGGACGCGCCGGAACCAGGCGTCGCCCGCCACGAACAGCGCGACGCCCGCGGCCAGGGTGAGGGCCGCGCCGAACTTCAGCGGGTCCACCGGGTGGCCGATCGCCTTCTTGACGCCCGCGGCGACCGCGACGATGCCCAGCAGCATCGGGATGTGCGCGTAGAAGTAGGCGCCGAGGATCAGCCGGGTGCGCCGCACCGGCTCGGCCGCCTCCAGGACGTGCTCGGCGCGCGTCTCGTCGTCGCCGCCGAAGTAGAGCCACCACAGGCAGGCGGCGAGCGCGAGGCCGAGCACCGCCGCCAGGCCGAGGGCGAGGCCGACGTGGAGCCCCTTGGCGCCGATGCCGATCGCCACGATCGACTCGCCGAGCGCCACGATCACCAGCAGGCCGTGCCGCTCGACGATGTGCCCGGCCCGGAGGTTGAATCCCTTCTGCCCGACGAAGTACGGGCTGCCCCAGAGCAGTGCCACCGCGCCGGCCCAGAGCAGGTAGGTGTACGGCGCGGGGACCAGGGCGGCCAGGCCGATGAGCGCGACCCCGCCGAGGTTGAACGGGAGCACCCGGGCGAAGGCCGAGGTGACCTGCAGGTACAGCCCGGCGTGCACGACGATCAGCAGCAGGTACCCGACCGCGAACGCCACGCCGTCGCCGTCGAACGCCGAGGGGATCGACAGTGCCACGATCATGAATCCGGCCATGCCCAGCAGGATGAGCACCCTGCGGGCCGGACGTGTCGGGGGTACGGCGTTGGTCAGCCAGGCGTAACCGGCGTACATCCACCAGATGGCGCCGAAGACCAGCAGCGCGCGCAGCGCGCTCTCGGCGGGCCTGCCGTCCTGCAGGCCGTCCGCCATGAGGCCGGTGAGCTGGGTGACGGTGAAGACGAAGACCAGGTCGAAGAAGAGTTCGAGGGTGGAGACGCGGAGTTCGGTCTCCGGCGGGGCGGGCTCGGCCCGCTCCGCGAACCAGCCGGGGAGGCGCATCCGCTCATTGTGCTGGTACGGCACCTCCCCGCGAATCTCATTAAACGGAGAAGAAAGGCCCTCTGTCCTAAAAGAGAGAAATGTCGGCTTAACTGGTCAGCTCTCCGCGGAGGGCCCGTCCTTCTTCCCGGCCACGAGGGTGTCGCCCGCCTTGCCGGGCGCGGGCGTCACGACCGGCGTGGGCGTGGTCGCGGGGGTCGCGGGCGGCACGGACGCGGCGGCACCGGACGGGGGCTTGCGGGTGCGCGTACGAGGACGGGCGGCGGCGGGGAACTCCGCGGTGTCGGTGGCGCCCTCCGAGGTGGGCCCCTCCGGCGCGGGCTCCTCGGCGGGCCGTTGCGAGGAGGGCGCCCGCGAGGCGGGCGGAGCGGACTCGCCGGGCCTCTTCCCGGAGGTGGGCCGGGCGGGTGCCGCGTGGGTCTCGGGCTCGCGCAGCGCGGCGATGACGTCGTCGGCCTCCGCCTCGGCGGCGAAGTCCTCGGCGGCCTCGGCCTCGCGGCGCTTGATCACCACCATGTGGTCGACCGACAGGCGGCCCGCGCCGCCGACCGCGAGCAGGATGGAGGCGGCCCCGAGCGCCACGATCAGCTTGGCGTCGCCGCCGGTGAGCGGCAGGCCCACCTCGCCGCTGGCCAGGATGAACACGGCGAGGGCCTCGGCGAACAGCAGGAGCCCGCACGCGGCCACCGCGAGACCGGCCACCAGCAGCGCGCCGCCGATGAGCTCCGTCAGCATGGTGGCGGCGGCCCACACGTAGGGCCCGGAGGCGCCCAGGCTGGTGAACTGCTCGGCGGTGGCGTTCAGGCCCGCTTCGAGCTTGTGCCAGCCGTTGGCGAAGAAGATCCCGCCCACGCCCAGTCTCGCGGCCAGGGAAGCAAGATCATGGAGGGTTTGTCGCACGGTTCCTCATTCTGGTTAGATTCCCCGTTCCTGCCCATGCTTGACCGATAGATGACCGAGCGGGGGCCTTCCAAACCCGTCACGAGGTGCCGTCCCCCTGTCCGCCGGGGCGGCGGGGCACCAGGAGGGTCACGGCAAGAGCGGTCGCGCCCAGCAGGAACACGCTCACCGCCACCGTCGTGTGCAGGCCGGAGACGAACGCGACGCGGGCCGCGCCGAGCAGGGCGTCCCCCACGCCGCCGCCGAGCTCGTGCGCCATGTGCGCGGCGGAGGCGAGCGACTGGCGGGCCTGGTCCATCATCGCGGGCGCGACCCCGGGGACCGGGGCCAGCGAAGGGGCGTACACGACCGTGGTGATCGTGCCGAGGACCGCGACCCCGAGCCCGGCGCCCAGCTCGTAGGCGGTCTCCTCGACCGCGGCGGCGCCGCCCGCGTGGGACTCGGGGGTGGAGGACATGATCGTGTCGGAGGCGGCCAGCAGGGTGACCTGGATGCCGAAGCCGATGCCGACGAAGCAGAGCGTCAGGGCCATCGGATGACCCTCGGTGTGCCAGGTCAGGGTGGGGGCGAGGGAGAGGGCGGTCAGCGCCAGGCCGCCGCCCATCGTGGCGCGCAGCCCGAACCGGCGCAGCAGCCGCGCCCCGGCCAGGCCGCCCGCGATCGAGGCGACCATGAGGGGGAGCATCCGTACGGCCGCCTCCAGCGGGCTGTCGCCGAGGACCAGCTGGAGATACTGGGCGAGCATGAGCTCCAGCCCGACGAGGGCGAAGACCGTCAGCAGCACGGCGCCCACCCCGGCGCAGAACGCCCGCCGCCGGAACAGGCTCAGGTCCAGCAGCGGGAAGGCCAGCCGCCGCTGCCTGCGGACGAACCAGACCAGCAGCCAGACCCCGCCCAGGAACGCCGCCAGGCCGCCCGGATGCCCCGCTCCGGCCTCCTTCAGGCCGAAGGCCACCCCGAGGATGCCCAGCACCGACAGCAGCGCGCTGAGCGCGTCCCACGGCCGGCCGGAGCGCTTGCGGGACTCGGGGAGGAGCCTGGCCGCGACGGGCAGCAGGACCACCAGGATGGGAACGTTGATCAGGAAGACCGCGCCCCACCAGAAGTGCTCGACGAGCACCCCGCCGACGAGCGGGCCGACCGCGGCCCCGGCCGCGGCCACCGCGCTCCACACGCCCAGCGCGATCGCCCGCTCGTGCCGGTCGGTGAAGACCTGCCGGATGATGGAGAGCGTGGCGGGCATGATCATCGCTCCGCCGAGGCCGAGCAGCGCCCGTGCGGAGATCAGCGCGAGCGGGGTCGGCGCGAACGCCGCCGCGGCCGAGGCGACGCCGAAGACCAGGTATCCGGCCAGCACCAGGCGCTTGCGCCCGTAGCGGTCACCGAGGGTGCCGAAGGTGAGCAGCAGCGGCGCGACCATCAGCGAGTAGACGTCGATGATCCACAGCAGCTCCACGGAGGACGGTTCGAGGGCGGCCGTCAGCGCCGGCACCGCGATGTGCAGCACCGTGGCGTCCACCGCGATCAGCAGCAGGCTGAAGCAGAGGACGGCGAGGACCGACCACCGGCCGGCCCCGGATGCCCGCGGGTCGCCGTCCGCGCGTCTGGCCATGACGGTGGTCATGAGCCACTCAGGATCTGCCGGCCTGGACGAACATGCGTCGCAGCTTAGGCGAAGTCGGGCGGTGCCCGGGGTGGCATTGGGTGATTAATTCACGTAGATATGTCCCTTTTAGGCGCTCGATTGGTCAATATTCAGGGCCTTCCGGAAGCGTCGGCGACCTCTCTAGAGAGATACAGGCATATACCGCCGTCTAGGCAAAAGGTGATCTCGCACGGACCATGGCGATCGTGGGAAGTCAGCGCGAGGCCCGTGAGCCGCCGTGGTGAGCGGGCCCGGCGGAAACGACTCCGCCCAGGTCCCGTCACCGCGGGACCCCGCCGATCCACGGCACGGGAAGGACCCCGGCCAGGCCCCCGCGCCCCCGAGGACCCCCGCCGACCCCCGGCACGGGAAGGGCTCCGGCCAGGTCCCCCCGCCCCCGAGGGACCCGGCCGACTCCCGGCGCGAGAGCGGGCACGACCCCGGCCGTGCTCCCGTGCCCCCGAGGGACCCCGCCGACCTCCGGCGCGGGCACGACCCCGCGCCGCCGCGGGTCCCCGCCGACCTCCGGCGGGGGCACGAGTCCGGCCCTGCCCCCGCGACGGGCTCCGCCGGCCCCCGGCACGAGAGCGAGCACGAGAGCGGGCACGAGAGGGGGCACGAGAGCGGGCACGATCCGGCCTCGGCGCCCGTCCCGCAGCCACGGGACCCCGCCGACCCCCGGCAGTGGTGCGCCGTGGCCGCCGCGTGGCTGGGCCGCGACCGGCCCGAGGCCGCGCTGGAGGCGGCCCGCAGGGCGCTGGACCTCGACCCCCGCTCCGAGTCCGGCGCCGACTGGGGGTACCGCCTGGCCAGCCTCGCGTTCGAGCGGCTCGGCCGCGACGCGGAGGCCGTGGCGGCGGCCGAGGAGGCCGTACGCCTCGCACCGGGCTCGTGGGCCGCGCGGATGCGGCTGGGAGCCGCGCTGCGCAGGGTGCCGGGGCGCTGGCGCGAGTCGCGGGCCCAGGCGGCCAGGGCCGTTCGCTACGCGCCCGAGGAGCCGGACCCGCACGTCCTCGCCGGTGACCTCGCGCTGCTGAGAGGCGAGTACGGCCTCGCGGAGGCCGCCTACCGCGAGGCGCTGCGCCGCCTGCCGGACCACCCCGGCGCCAGGATCAACCTCGGCCTGACCCGGCTGCGCTGGGAGCGCCCCCGCGCCCACCACGACCCCGCCTGGCCGGTCGACCCGCGCGAGACGGGCCGGGCCAGACGCGCCCTGGAGAGGTGGTCGCGGCGGACCCGGGTCCTGCTGGCCGTCGCCCTCGTCGCGGTCTGCGTGGCGGAGTTCGGGTTCGGGCTGGCATCCGTGGCGAGGATCGGCGGCGGGCTGGTGCCGCTCGCCGTCCTGGCGATCACCCTCAGGCAGGCGCACCGGGTCAGGCTCTGGTCGTACGTGCCCGGCATGCTCGCCCGCGACCCCTGGCTCGGCATGTCGGTCTCGATCACCCTGTTCGCCGTGGCCGCGTACGTCGCGGCGGTGGCGACCCTCCCCGCGGAGGCCCCGCCGGTCCTCTCCGGCCCGCCGCCGGGCGCGCCGGGGGTGGTCTGGGCGGTTCTCGCCGGGCTGGTCCTCCTCAACGGGACCGTGCTGCTCGTCCTGCGGGTCCTCGTCGAGGCGTGGCGCGGGCGGCCGGTCAGGGCGCTGGCCGAGTTCGCCGCCGCCGGTGACGACCGCACGGCCAGGCGCGACGTGAACGTGACCCTCTGGCTGGTGGCCGGCCGGGTCTGGTCGGTACCGGTCGCGGTCGTGGTGGCGGTCGTCGTGCTGGACGAGCGGAGCTGGGCGGCGGTCGCGCTCGTCGTGCCGCTCGCCCTCGGCTGGGCCGGCGGCCGGGCCGGGCCGGTCCCCGGCCTCACCCGCGCGCTGGCCTCCGACCGGGGGCTCGCGGTGGCGCTGGCCCTGCCCGCCTCCGCGTCGGTCCTGCTCGGCGTGGCCGGAGCGGCACCGGCCCTCGGGCTCGCGGCGGTGGGCGAGTGGGCCTGGCGGGCCGGGATCGCGCTGCTGGCCGTGCCGACGGCGATATTCGCCACGAGGTCGGTACGGGCGTGGTGGCGGGGCGCGCCGGGGCCGTGGCGGGCCTCGCTGGTCATGTGCGACGGCCGCGGGAGCCGCCTTCCCGGCGACGCGGGCCCTCCGGTGGGACTCAGCGGGGAGGTGCGCGCGGCCTTCACCTACGCGCGGGGGGTGGTGCTCGCGTACGCCGACCCCAGCGGCCCGCGCGCGCTCGCCGTCGGCGCGGTCAGCTCGGTCGGCCCGAGCGGCGAGCTGCGCCTGATCGCCGCCTCCGACGCCTGGGAGGCGGCCGAGCGCGACCCCAGGGTGGCGGTCTTCGTCGCCGATCCGCTCGACCGCCGTTTCTGGGCCGAGGTACGCGGCATCGCCATCGGCGACACCGAGGCCGACCTGCTGAGGATCACCCCCAAGGAGGTCGTGGTCGGCGAGTATCCCGGCCGCCACCAGGGCCGGGCCCACCGCGGCTGAACCGCCCTCCCGATCCGCCTTCCCCGAGCACCTCGAACCCCTCTCCCCGGACCGACCTCCCGAGCACCTCGAAGCCCCTCCCAGGACCGATCTCCCGAGCACCCCGGACCCCCTCCCGAACCGCCTTCCCGCGCACCCCGGACCGCCTTGCCGGGCGGTGACATTTTCCTGCCCGCCCCTCGCCGCGCCGCCCCGCGCACCCCCGAGCGGGCGGGCGGCGGGCGGCGGCCGGGACCGGGGCGCACCACCCGCCGGGAACGCGGGCGCGGGCCGCCGCGCGCGGGGCGCGGCGGCGGCACAGGGAAGCGTGGGACCGGAGGGACCGGGCGGGGCGAGCTTGCTGTCTCGAACGCTGGTTTCATCCGTTCTCATCCGTATATCTGATCGTGCCCGCACGACGGCGTGGCGCGCCCCTCAGGCACGCGCAAACGTCCTCCTGTTGCGGTATAACCGGGGGCGAACCGGGGAGGCGTGATGCGGGAATCCAGCAGGGCCCGTCCGGCGGGGCGCGCGGCGGCACGGGATCTGTTCGAGCAGGTGCGGCTGGGCTACTTCCGGCTCTCGCCGCCCCTGCGCAGGCTGATCTACGTCGCGGTGCTGGCCGGGGCGGTCGGGCTGGCGCTGGGACTCGGCTGGCCGATCCTCAACACGATCTTCGTCACGCTGACGCTGCTCGGTTTCGCGGCGCTGACCCTGAGCTTCCCCCGCGCCGCCGCCACCCTGCTCGTGGTGCTCGGCTGGCTGGCGGGAAACCTGATCTTCCAGACCGTCCTCTTCGGCCTCAACTCGCCGATCCCGACCGCGCTGATGCTCCTCGGCCCCCTGGTCGCCGGGGCCGCCCACCTCATCCGCTGGGTCCCCCCGTGGGTGACCACGGTCATGGCGCTGCTGCCCGCCGGGCTGACGGCCGTCCTGCTCGGCGTGGCCGTCCCCGGGTTCGGACCGTACCCGGCCATCTGGGTCGCGTACGCCGTGGCGGCCGGGGTGCTCGTGTACCGGTTCCTGCAGGCCCGCCGGGTGCGGGGCGCGGCGCTGGAGACGGGGGAGCGGCGGCAGGCCGGGCTCCGGGTCCGCGAGGGCGGCCACCTCCCCGCCGCCCAGGGGAGCGGCGAGCGGGACGCGCCGCCGCCCATCTCGGTGGAGGAGGCCCTCGGCGAGCTGGACGCCATGATCGGCCTGGCCCCGGTGAAGGAGCAGGTCCGTTCGATCGCCGCCTCGATCGAGGCGGCGAGGCTGCGCAAGGAGGCCGGATACTCCACCGAGCCGCCGATGCGGCACTTCGTGTTCGTCGGCCCGCCGGGCACCGGCAAGACCAGCGTGGCCAGGACCGTCGCGAAGATCTTCTACGCCTTCGGCCTGCTGGAGACCCCCTACGTGGTGGAGGCCCAGCGGGCCGACCTGGTGGGGGAGTTCCTCGGGGCCACCGCGATCAAGACGAACGAGCTGGTCGACCGGGCGCTCGGCGGGGTGCTGTTCGTCGACGAGGCGTACAGCCTGATCAACTCCGGTGACGGCCAGCCCGACAGGTTCGGCTCGGAGGCCGTGCAGACGCTGCTCAAGCGGGCCGAGGACGACCGCGACCGGCTGATCGTCATCCTGGCCGGATACGAGAAGGAGATGGCCACCTTCCTGGCGTCCAACCCCGGCCTGTCCAGCAGGTTCTCCAGCAGGGTCCGCTTCCCCAGCTACGCCCCGGACGAGCTGCTCCAGATCACCGGGCTGCTGCAGGAGCGCCGGGGCGACCGGATGGCGCCCGAGGCCGCGCCCGCCCTGCTCGCCCGCTTCGAGGACATCCACCGGCGCGCGATCGTCGACGAGCTGGGCAACGCCCGGTTCGTCCGCAGCCTCGTGGAGGCCGCCGCGCAGGCGAGGGACGTGCGCGTGGTGGGGGCCGGTGGCGCGCCCACCACCGAGGACCTGGTCACCACGGCCGAGAGCGACGTCGTCAAGGCCTTCGACGAGCTCACCGCCCGCTACCGGAGCTACCAGGCCGCCCCCTCGCTGGAGGAGGCGCTGGCCGACCTCGACCGCATGGCGGGCCTGGAGCCCGTCAAGCGGCAGGTGCACGCGATCGCCGCGCAGCTCAGGGTGGCGAAGATGCGCCAGGAGCGGGGGCTGCCGACCCCTCCGCAGATGCGGCACTTCGTCTTCGCCGGGCCGCCCGGCACCGGCAAGACCAGCGTGGCCCGCATCCTGGGCCGCATCTTCGCCGCGCTGGGCCTGCTCGCCCAGCCCGACGTGGTCGAGGCGCAGCGGGCCGACCTGGTCGGCCAGCACCTGGGCGCCACCGCGATCAAGACGAACGAGCTGGTCGACCGGGCACTCGGCGGGGTGCTGTTCATCGACGAGGCGTACGGCCTGGTCAACTCCGGCTACAGCGGAGGCGACGCCTTCGGCACCGAGGCCGTGCAGACGCTGCTCAAGCGGGCCGAGGACGACCGCGACCGGCTGGTGATCATCCTGGCCGGATACGAGCGGGAGATGAACGGCTTCCTGTCGTCCAACCCGGGCCTGGGCAGCAGGTTCAACCAGCGGGTGCAGTTTCCCTCGTACTCCCCCGAGGAGCTCACCGAGATCGCGGTGCTGCTCGCCGACGGGTCGGGCGACCGGTTCGACGACGCCGCCTGCCGCGACCTCACCGAGGTCTTCACCTGGGTCTGCGACGAGGGCCTGATCGACGGCCTCGGCAACGGCAGGTTCGCGCGCTCGCTCTTCGAGCGCGCCGCGATGCGCAGGGACGTCCGCCTGGCCGCCCTCGGCGGCGCCACCGCGAGCGCCGCCGACCTGACCACCATCACCAGCGCCGACCTGCGCGCCGCCGTGGACGAGCTCGCCGGGAAGTGACCCGGCTGCCCGGCAAGCGGTCCCGGACCCGTCCGGCCCTACTCCGGGCCCGATCAGGCCCTCCCCCCGATCCCGCCGGCTGACTCGCGGGCCCGGCGATGCCATTTCTCACCGAGATCCCTCCGATTCGCTACGCTATGCAGCCCGCCGGTCGCCGAGTGTAGCAAGATGGTCACCGACAGCGGCGGGGCTCCGGAGGAGGAAAGATGGCGGGATTCCTTGCCCGCAGGCTGCTCAACTATCTCGTGCTGATCGTCGTGGCCACCAGCCTGGCCTACATGCTGGCCGCCTCCGCCCTCAATCCGCGATCCAACTACGAGGGCCGCAACCCCCCGATCCCCCCGGCCGTCGTCGACGCGCGCCTCACCGACCTCAACCTGAACGACCGCACCCCGCTGTTCGAGCGCTACCTGACCTGGGCGGGCGACCTCACGCGCGGCGACTTCGGCAAGACGGTGGCCGGAGGCTCGGTCGGCGACGACCTCGGGCGCCGGATCGGCGTCACGCTGCGCCTGATCACGATCGGGCTCGTCCTCGGCAGCGTCACCGGCGTGCTCATCGGCGCCTACGCCGCCGTCAGGCAGTACGGCCTCTTCGACCGGCTCTCGACCGGCCTGTCCTTCGTGGTCCTCGCGGTCCCCACGGTGGTGCTGGCCAACATCCTGATCATCGCCGCGATCCGGCTCAACGAGGCGGCCGGCACCCAGATCCTCCTCGTCAGCGGCGAGGCGACCCCGGGCCTGGAGGGAGGGGTCGCCGCCGCCGCGCTCGACCGGATCCGGCACCTGGTCCTGCCCACGCTGTCGCTGTCGCTCGGGCTGGTCGCCGTCTACAGCCGCTACCAGCGCAACATGATGCTCGACGTGCTCGGCGCCGACTTCATCCGCACGGCGATGGCCAAGGGGCTGAGCCGCCGCGCCGCGCTGACCCGGCACGCGCTGCGCACCGCGCTGATCCCGGCGGTCACCTACTTCGCCTTCACCTTCGGGTCGCTGCTGGTCGGCACCACCTTCACCGAGAAGATCTTCGGCTGGCACGGCATGGGGGAGCAGTTGGTCGACTCGATCTCCACCAACGACGTCAACACCGTCGCGGCGATCAGCTGCTTCGCCGCGCTCGCCGTGCTGCTGGCCTCGCTCGCCTCCGACGTGCTGCACGCCGTCCTCGACCCGCGCGTCCGGGTGGGGTGAGCCGGGGATGACCATCGCCGACGAGGAGCTCGCCGAACAGCGGGCGTCCGTCGACAGGATCAAGGCGCCCTCGCGGCTGCGGGTGGTCGCGGGCCGCCTGCTGAGTTCGGGCCGGGGCCGGATCGGCTTCGCGCTGCTCGCGCTGATCTTCCTGCTCGCCTTCGCCGGGCCCCACCTCACCCGCTGGACGTACGCCTCAAAGGACTACACGGCCTTCCTCGCGCCGCCCTCCGCCGACCACTGGTGGGGAACCCTGCAGACCGGCGCCGACGTGTACGCGGTCACGCTGCGCGGCATGCAGCGGTCCCTGATCGTCGGCCTGCTCGCCGCGGTGGTCGGCACCGCGCTCGCGGCCGTGGTGGGCGCCTTCGCCGGATACTTCGGCGGCTGGACCGACCGCGCGCTGACCTGGCTGACCGACCTGCTGCTGGTGCTCCCGGCCTTCCTGATCCTGGCCGTCATGTCCCCGCTCTTCGCCGGGAAACAGTGGCCGGTGTTCGTGCTGGTGCTGGCGCTCTTCCTCTGGATGGTCACCTCGAAGATCGTCCGGAGCATGACCATCTCGCTCAGGGAGCGGGAGTTCATCCACGCGGCCAGGTTCATGGGGGTGCCCCCGACGAGGATCGTCTTCCGGCACGTGATCCCCAACATGTCCTCGCTGCTGGTCGTCGACGCCACCCTCAACGTCAGCGCCGCGATCCTCACCGAGACGTCCCTGTCCTACTTCGGGTTCGGCATCCAGCCGCCCGACGTCTCGCTGGGCAGCCTCATCGCCGACGGCGCGCAGACGGCCCTCTACGCCCCCTGGACGTTCTGGTTCTGCGCGGGCCTGCTGATCGTCACCGTGCTCGCGGTGAACCTGGTCGGCGACTCGCTGCGCGACGCCTTCGACCCCGCGTCCCACCGGGGCCGGTGACCGGTGACGAACGAGCGGCCCTCGGGCGCGGCATCCCGGATCCACGGGACCGGAGAGTACGCGGCCGCGCCCGTCCTGGAGGTGCGCGACCTCGACGTCACCTTCGGCTCGGGTCCCGGCGCGGTCCGCGCCGTCAGGGGCATGGGGTACGCCGTCCGCCCCGGGGAGGTGCTCGGCGTCGTCGGGGAGTCGGGCTCCGGCAAGTCGGTCACCTCGCTCGCCGTGATGGGCCTGCTCCCGGCGCACGCCCGCGTCACCGGCTCGGTGCGGCTGCTCGGGCGGGAGATCCTGGGCGCCCCGGAGAAGACGCTCACCGCGTTCCGCGGCAAGACCGTCTCGATGGTCTTCCAGGACCCGCTCTCCGCGCTCACCCCCGTCTACCGGGTCGGCGACCAGGTCGCCGAGGCGATCCGCGTCCACCAGCGGGTGAGCGCAGGCCAGGCCGCCAGGCGCGCCGTCGAGCTGCTCGACCTGGTCGGCATCCCCAACGCCGCGCAGCGGGCCAGGGCGTTCCCGCACGAGTTCTCCGGCGGCATGCGCCAGCGCGCGGTGATCGCGATGGCGATCGCCAACGACCCCGACGTGATCCTCTGCGACGAGCCGACCACCGCGCTCGACGTGACCATCCAGGCGCAGGTGCTGGAGGTGCTGAAGACGGCGCAGCGCGAGACCGGCGCGGCGATCGTCATCATCACCCACGACCTGGGGGTGGTGGCCGGGTTCGCCGACCGGGTCCTCGTCATGTACGCCGGGCGTCCGGTCGAGGTCGGCTCGGTGGACGAGGTCTACTACCGCAGCCGCATGCCGTACACCATGGGCCTGCTCGGCTCGATCCCGCGCCTCGACCGCGGCCGGGAGCAGCCGCTGGTGCCCATCGAGGGCAGCCCGCCGTCACCGGCGGCGCTGCCGCCGGGCTGCCCGTTCGAGCCGCGCTGCCCGATCGCCGTCCCGAAGTGCGCCGAGGCCGAGCCGGAGCCGGAGCCGGTGGGCTCGCCCGGTCACCTGGCGGCGTGCGTGCGCTCCGGCGAGATCGAGGCGGGAGGCTGGTCACCGGCCCAGGTCTACGGCCTGCGCGACCCCGCGACCGGTCCCGCCCGTTCCCATCCCCCCGCCGACCCCGTCACACCGACCGATCCCGCCGAGTCGGTCACCTCGACCACCCCCGTCACCCCGGCGGATCCCGCAGTCCCGGTCGGATCTGTCGCCTCGCCGAATCCAGCAGGGCTCGTCGCTCCCGCTCCAGCCGCCGGGGAGCCGCCGCGCCCGCGTGACCAGCGTGAGGTGGTCCTCGCGGTCGAGGACCTGGTCAGGCACTACCCCCTGGTCAAGGGGACGCTCCTGCGGCGGCGGGTCGGCACGGTCCGCGCGGTGGACGGCGTCGGCTTCGACGTCCGCGAGGGCGAGACGCTCGGCCTGGTCGGCGAGTCGGGCTGCGGCAAGACGACCACCCTGATGGAGATCCTGGAGCTGGCCGCGCCGCAGAGCGGCAGGATCGTGGTGCTGGGCCGCGACACCTCGCGGATGGGCGCCCGCGACCGGATGGCCGTGCGGCGCGACATGCAGGTCGTCTTCCAGGACCCGCTCGCCTCGCTCGACCCGAGGATGACCGTCTACGACATCCTCGCCGAGCCGCTGCGCGCGCACGGCCGCCGCGACCCGGGGCCGAGGATCGGCGAGCTGCTCGGCCTGGTCGGGCTGGAGCCCGGCCACGCCGCCCGCTACCCGCAGGACTTCTCCGGGGGCCAGCGCCAGCGCGTCGGCATCGCGCGAGCCCTCGCGCTGGAGCCCCGGCTGGTCGTGCTGGACGAGCCGGTCTCGGCACTCGACGTGTCCATCCAGGCCGGGGTGCTCAACCTGCTGGAGGAGCTGAGAAACCGCCTGGGCCTGTCGTACCTGTTCGTGGCGCACGACCTGGCCGTGGTCCGGCACATCGCCGACCGGGTCGCGGTCATGTATCTGGGGAGGATCGCCGAGATCGGCCGGTCCGCCGGGGTCTACGACACCCCGCTGCACCCCTACACCCGGGCCCTGCTGTCGGCCGTCCCGCTGCCGGACCCGGTGCTGGAACGCTCAAGGAGACGCGTCCTGCTGGAGGGGGACCTGCCGAGTCCGGCCGACCCTCCCTCGGGGTGCCGCTTCCGCACGCGCTGCCCCCTCTTCAAGGCGCTCGACGAGACCGTCAGGCTGCGCTGCGTGGACGAGGAGCCCCGGGTGCGGCAGCTGGGGGACGACCACGGCGTCTCGTGCCACTTCGCCGAGAGGATCGACGCCGTATGACCCGGCCGCACGCCCGTTCACCCGCCCGTGCGCCCGTTCGCCCACCCGCCCGGCCGCGCGCCGGGACCGGACCGGCCGCACGTCGTTCCCGCGCGCACCCGCTGTACGCCCATTCGTATGCCCGTCCGTATGCCCGTCCGTATGCCCCGGGAGGAACACCGTGATATCAATCCGGCGCGTGGGCGCGCTCGCCGTCGCGCTGGCCGTGGCCCTGGCCGTCGCGCCGGGTCTCGCCGGATGCGGGAGCGGGGGAGGGGGCGGCGGGGGCGGGACGCAGGGAGGGCGCGCCTCGGTGGTGAGGGCCTACGACATCAACCCGGTCGCCCGTGACCGGGTCGCGGACGGGGGCGTGCTCCGCTGGGGAATCAACGAGTATCCGTCCAACTGGAACCTCAACCACATCGACGGCAACCTGGCGACGGTCAAGCGGGTCGTGGACGCCATGATGCCCTCCCCCTTCCGTTCCGACGCCAAGGGGAAGATCTCTCCCAACACCGACTACCTGACCGAGGGCCGGGTCACCTCGCGCGCGCCGGACCAGGTCGTCACGCTCACCCTCAACCCGCGCGCCAGATGGTCCGACGGCACCCCGATCACCTGGGAGGACTACCGCGCCCAGTGGCAGGCGCTGAACGGCCGCGACGCCGGCTACCGGGTGGCGAGCACCACCGGTTACCAGGACATCGAGGAGGTCGCCAGGGGCAGGGACGACCACCAGGTCGTGGTCACCTTCGCCAAGCCCTTCGGCGACTGGCAGTCGCTGTTTGCGCCGCTGTACCCCCGGAGCACGAACGCCACCCCGGAGGCGTTCAACAACGCCTGGCTGAACCGCGTCCCGGTCACCGCGGGCCCGTTCGCGTTCGTCGCGTTCGACCCGACCGCCAAGACCGTCACCCTCAGGAGGGACGACCGGTGGTGGGGGGACCGGGCCAAGCTCGACCGCATCATCTACCGGTCCCTGGAGGCCGACGCGCTGGTCGGCGCCTTCAGCAACGGCGAGCTCGACACCTTCGACGTCGGCCCGTCCGCGCCCGACTACGCGCGGGCCAGGAGCACCCCGGACGCGATCGTGCGGCAGGCGGCCGGGCCCGACTTCCGGCACATCACGATGAACGGCGAGAGCGCCGTCCTGTCCGACCCGAAGGTCCGCAGGGCCGTCGCGATGGGCATCAACCGCCAGGCCATCGCCCAGTCGGACCTCCAGGGCCTCGACTGGCCGATCGTCCTGCTCAACAACCACTTCTTCATGAACACCCAGGAGGGCTACCAGGACAACGCCGGTGAGATCGGGACGTACGACCCCGGCAGGGCGGGGCGGGAGCTGGACGCCGCGGGCTGGAGGCTGGAGGGCCGGACCCGCAGGAAGGACGGCAGGGAGCTGAACCTGCGCTTCGTCCTGCCGTCCGGCCTGCAGCTCGCCAAGTCCGAGGCCGAGCTCGTCCAGGACATGCTCGGCCGGATCGGTGTCGGGGTCACCCTGCAGTCGGTGCCCGGGGACGACTACTTCACCAAATACATAATCCCCGGCAACTACGACATCACCGCGTTCGCGTACGTGGGCACGCCCTTCCCCGTCTCCAGCTCCTACGGCCAGTACGCCGACGCCGTCAGGCTCCCCGGCGGCGCCAGGCAGTGGAACGCCAACCTCGGCCGCATCGGCTCCCCGCGGATCGACGCCGCGATGAGGAAGGCGACCGCCGACCTCGACGACGCCAGGGCCATCGCCGACACCAACGCGGCCGACAAGCTCATCTGGCAGGCGGTCAACGTGGTGACGCTCTACCAGCGTCCGCAGAACATCGCGGTCAAGGACACCCTCGCCAACTTCGGCGCCCGCGGCTTCCACGACCTGCGCTACCAGGACATCGGCTTCGTCGGGTAGCCCCCGGCGGGCCGCGTTTCTGTCGGGGACGCGGTGTAGAAAGTCGGTCATGGCTATCTCGGTGACCTGGCCCCAGGTGCTCGCCTGGCGGCTGAGGCGGCAGTTCGTCGACCCGGCCGGCGGGCCCGACGCGGTGTCCGTGGTGCGGAGGCTCGCCGGGGTGCAGGCGCAGGTGGCCTCCTCCGCCGCCCTCGCGGTGGCCGTGCGGAGCGCGCGGCCGGATCCCGGTGAGGTCGACCGCGCGCTGTGGCGGGACCGCGCCCTGGTCAAGACCTGGACGGCGCGCGGCACCCTGCACCTCGTCCCCGCCGACGAGCTGGCCTGCTACGCGGCCGTCCTCGGCTCGTTCCGCGTCTGGGACAAGGGCTCCTGGCAGCGCGGCCACGGCGTCACCGCCGCCGAGGTCGCCGCCATCCTCGACGCCGTGCCCAAGGCGCTCGCGGGCCGCGTCCTCACCCGCGAGGAGCTGGTCGACGGGGTGATCGAGGTGACCGGCGACGACCACCTGCGGGAGGCGCTCACCTCCGGCTGGGGCGCCCTGCTCAAGCCGCTGAGCTTCCTCGGCGAGCTCTGCTACGGCCCGCCGCGCGAGGGCCGGGTGACCTTCGCCGCCCCCCGCGACCAGGTGCCCGGCTGGCCCGGGGAGCTTCCCTCGGCGGAGGAGGGCGGGGTGCGCCTGCTCCGCTCCTTCCTCGGCGCCCACGGCCCCGGCGCGCCCGAGACGTTCGACGGCTGGCTCTACCGGGGGGCCAGCCGCAAGGCGACGCTGCGCGGCTGGTTCCGCGACCTCACCCCCGAGCTGGCCGAGATCGAGGTGGACGGACGGCCGATGGTCGCGCTCGCCGAGCACCTCGACGACCTGGCCGCGACCCGGCCCGCCACCGGGGTCCACCTCCTGCCCGGCTTCGACCAGTACATCCTGGCCGCCCCGCGCGACCTGGAGCCCCTCCTGCCCGCCGAGGCGAGGGCGAAGGTCAGCCGGGCGGCGGGCTGGATCTCCCCGGTCGTGATCCACCGGGGCCGGGTGGCCGGGGTCTGGGAGGCGAAGGACGGGAAGATCGCGGTCGATCTCCTGGAGGAGGTCCCCGCCGCCGCCCTCGCCGCCGAGGTCGAACGGGTCTCCGCCCTCCTGCGCTGACCCGGTCCGCCAGGCGAGCACACGGCCGCGTCGCCGGGCGAGGGTCTCCGGGCGGCCTCCATGGCGTCTCGGCCCCGTTCGGTGTGGAGGGTGCCGGTCTGCTCGCTCTGGGAGGCCCCACGGCGGTTTCGTGAATTTCGGGCCCGTTTCGGTTAGGACGTGCCCGCTCGCCCCGGGAGAGTCCCGGAGCGGTCCGGTGAACCGCGGCCCTCATCCCGGCGGGGTAGGTGCTTGATCGCTCGGGGCGATCCCTACAGCGGTTCCGCGAACTCCCAGCCCCGTTCCAGCAGGGCGTCCACCGCCCGTACGGCCCGCGACAGCCGGACCTCGGGCGGCCCGGTGACGACCAGGTGGGGCAGCCCTTCCGCGACCAGCCGCTCGCGGAAGCGGGCGTCCATCCGGTGCCGGATCGCCTCGCCGTCGCGCCAGCCGTCCTGCTCGAAGGGCACGCCCTCCACCGAGGTGTGGATCCACAGGTCGTGCCGGGCACGGCGATGCACGGCGGCGACCTCCTCGGAGAGCCCGCCGAGATAGCGCTCGTGCCACAGGGAGGTGGTGAAGGCGTCGGTGTCGCACACCAGCAGCGGCGACCCCGTCCTGGCCGCGGCGTCCTCCCACGCGAGCTGGCGTTCGGCGATCACCCCGAACTCCGGCGACTCCCACCCCAGGTCGTCCAGCCACGGCTCGGGCAGCCCGCCGAGCTTGGCGCGCCGGCGGGCCAGGGCGAGCTTCTCCTCGCAGTACGTCCTGCCGTACTCGGGCACCCAGCGCGTCGCCGCCCACGGCCCGCCGCGGGCCGCGTAGTGGGCGGCCAGGGATCTGGCCAGCGTGGTCGTGCCGCTGGACTCCGCGCCGACGACCACCACGCGCCGGGCCAGGTGTCCGCGTACGGCGGGGGAGAGCCGGTCCCAGCACGACACCGGGTCGTTCCTGACCATCGTCCCGCTGACCGGGAACCGCTCCCGGCCCGCGTCGACGCCGACATGGGCGGCACCGAACCTGCGGGCCAGCTCGGGCCCGTACGCCTCGGAGGAGAACACCGCGTCGATCTCCGGCACGTGGCCGTGCGCCTGGGCGAGGCCGTACCGGAACACCTCGACGTGCGCCGACCAGATCTCCGGGTCGTCGTAGTCGATCTCGACGTCGTCGATCACCGGGGCGACCGTCACGTGGGCCTGCGGGTGCGCCTCGCGCAGCCAGGCGGCGCGCAGCGCCAGCGGGACGCTCTCCGCTGTCGACGCGGCGACCACGACGCTCACCCGGCCGCACCGCGCGGCGGCGGTGTCGATCAGGTGGTGGTGTCCCGCGTGCGGCGGGTAGAACTTGCCGATCACCAGCCCGTGGCCGAAGGCCCCGCCGCTCACCGGCCCACCTCCCGCCCGGGACGCCCGCTCACCGGCGCGCCCTCCCGCCCCGCATGCCCGCTCACCGTCGCACCCTCCGGCACCGCACCCCCGCTCACCGGCACGTCCTCCCGCCCGGCACGCCCGCTCACGCCGCGACCGGGACGGAACGGGACGCGAGTTCCGCGCGCCAGGCCCGCAGACCGGCGACGCACAGCGCCAGGAAGACCACGTACAGGACGGCGGTCAGATGGAGACCTTTATACGCATAAAGAGGTATATAAACGACATCGGCCGCGATCCACAGCCACCACGACTCGACCAGTTTCCGGCTCTGCCCGTAGGTCGCCGCCAGGGACAGGGCGGTGGTGAGGGCGTCCCAGACCGGTACGGTCGAGTCGGTCCAGGTGGCGAGGGCGAAGGAGAGGCCGGCGGTGGCCGCGACCCCGAAGACGGCCAGCGCCGCCCACTCGGCGCGCCCGGTGCGCCGGATCGCGAGCGGGGTCCGCCCGGCCCCGCCGTACAGCCACTGCCACCACCCGTACAGGCTCAGCGCGACGTAGACGATCTGCAGCGCCGCGTCCGCGTAGAGCCCGGCGGTCAGGAAGACCGCCCCGAGAAGGATCACGTTGGCGATCCCGATGGGCCAGTTCCAGATGTTCCTGCGGACCACCAGCCAGACCGTGAGGGCGCCGGTGGCGAAGCCCAGGAGCTCCGCCCAGCTGGTCGGGGTCCCCGCGAGGGTGAACGCCGGCCGCAGGAGGGGAGCCAGTATCTCGGCGAGCGACATGTGATCTCCTCTATCGTCGCGATGACGATAATGGGTCGCCCCGATCCGGTCACGCGCGGGTCGCCCGAATGAGCCCCGCCGGTCCCCTGGCCCAGTCATGCACGAGGCCGCAGGTCTCCTCAGGCCCGGCCACGCGTGGGACGCCCACATGAGCCCCGCCGATCCCCTGGCCCGGTCACGCGCGGGGCGCTCGCCTGAGCCCTGCCGGTCCCCTCAAGCTCGATCACGCGCGGGTCGCCCGAATGAGCCCCGCCGGTCCCCTGGCCCAGTCACGCACGAGGCCCGCCGGTCCCCTCAGGCCCGGTCACGCGCGGGTCGCCGTACGCGCAGGGTGCCCGTCCTCGCGCAGTGAGCGGCGGACGGCCCGGTCTCGTACGCCGGATCGCCGCGCGTCCGCGAGGTCCGGCCGCCGGGCGGTCAGGCGAGGCGGAAGCGCACCCGGTCGCCGGGGCGGAGCTGGGCGGCCCCGGCGAGACTCGCCGAGGTCAGGACGGCGATGACCGGGTAGCCGCCGGTCGGCGGATGGTCGGCGAGGAACACGATCGGCTGGCCGCTGGGCGGCACCTGCACGGCCCCGGCCACCATGCCCTCGCTGGGCAGCTCCCCCTCCCGGGCACGCTCCAGGCGGGCGCCGCGCACCCGCACGCCCACCCGGTTGCTGTCCTGGCTGACCTCGTACGGCCCCGCGCACAGGGTGGCGAGGGCCTCGGGGACGAACCAGTCGTCCCGGGGGCCGGGCAGGACCCGCAGGACGCCCGTCCCCGGCCCCGGCCGGGGCGCCACGTCCACGGTGATCGGCGGCAGGCCGCCGGTCGGCCCCACCGGCAGGACCGTCCCCGCGGCGAGCGGGGCGGGGCCGAGCCCGGAGAGCGAGTCGGTCGAGCGGCTGCCCATCGTGACGGGCGCCTCGACCCCGCCCCGGACGGCGACGTAGGTGCGCAGACCGGCCCCGGGCAGGCCCAGCCACAGCTCGCCGCCCGCCGGGACCCAGAAGGGCGCGCACATCCCCTGCGAGACCGTCACGCGCCGGATCGCCGGGACCGCCTCGCCCGGGGAGGCGACGCCGGTGGACCCCCCGCCCGCGGAACCCGAGGACCCCCCGCCCTGTCGTACGAGGTCCAGAGGGCAGGCGGCGCCGGTGACGGCGGCCCAGGCGCCGGTGGTGAAGCGCAGCCGGGCGCCGCCGAGGGTCAGCTCGATCCCCGCGGCCCCCTCGGGATTGCCGACCAGGCGGTTGGAAAGCCGCAGGCTCGGCTCGTCCGCGGCACCCGAGCGGGGCACCCCCAAATGGGCGTATCCCGGCCGGCCGAGATCCTGCACGGTGGCGTACGGCCCCGGCGCGATCACCTCGATCATGGAGTGCCGACCGCCCGGAACCGCACCCGCGTCCCCGGGGTGAGCAGGGCGGGCGGCTCGGCGGCCACGTCCCACACCGCCGTCGCGGAGCGGCCGAGCAGCCGCCAGCCACCGGGGGAGGCCGACGGGTAGACCGCCGAGTAGGGGCCGGCGACCGCCACCGCCCCGGCGGGCACCGAGGTCCGGGGGGTGTCCAGCCGGGGGACGTGCAGCGCCGGATCCAGGCCGGTGAGGTAGGCGAACCCGGGGGCGAAGCCCAGCCAGCCCACCACCAGCTCCCGCCCGGTGTGCCGCTCGACCACCTCCGCGGGGGAGAGGGCGCTCAGCGCGGCGACGTCGTCGAGGTCGGCGCCGTCGTACACGACGGGAAGGACCACCTCGGGCGCGTCGGCGGTCACCGTCGCGTCCGCGGCGGACGCCGTGTCCAGCAGGCGGGAGAGCTCGTCCCGCAGGCGCGCGGGGTCGGCCCCCGGCGCGGTGACGAGGACCGTGACGGGGCCGGGCACGATCTCGGCCACCCCGGCGGGCCGGTCGGCCCGCAGCAGGGCGTCCAGCCGGTGGGAGACCTCCAGCGAGCCGGTCTCCACCAGCAGCGCGTGCTCCCCGGCCCGCCGGATCCCCACGTGAGGGGCCTCCCGGATCCTCACGTGAAGGACCTCAGCGTCACCCCGGCGCCCACCAGGCCGTCACGGACGGCGCGGGCCATCAGCACGGCGCCGGGCGTGTCGCCGTGCACGCAGATCGAGCGCGCCTCGACGGGGACCCGCGAGCCGTCCACCGCCTCGACCACCCGCTCGGTCGCCATCCGCACGGCCCGGTCCGCGACCGTGCCGGGGTCGTGCAGCACCGCGCCGGGGGAGCGGCGGGAGACCAGCGTGCCCGCGCCGGTGTACGCGCGGTCGGCGAAGGCCTCGACGACGGTGGCGACGCCCTCACCGGCGGCGATCTCGTGGACGGCCGAACCGGGCAGGGTGAGCAGCGGCAGGCTCCGGTCGTAGTCGGCGACCGCCGCCACGACGGCCCCGGCCTGGCCGGGGTCGCGGCAGATCCGGTTGTACAGGGCGCCGTGCGGCTTGACGTAGGAGACCCGGCCGCCCATCGCCCTGGCGACGCCGTCCACCGCCGCCAGCTGGTAGAGGACCTCGGCGCAGAGCTCCTCGGGGTCGACGTCCATCTCGCGGCGGCCGAACCCGGCCAGGTCCCGGTACGACACCTGGGCGCCGATCGCCACCCCCCGGTCGACCGCCGCCGCGCACGTGCGGCGGATGGTCAGCGGGTCGCCCGCGTGGAACCCGCAGGCGATGTTGGCGCTGGTCACGACGTCGAGCAGGGCCTCGTCGTCGCCCAGACGCCAGATCCCGAAGCCCTCGCCCAGATCGGCGTTGAGATCGATCACCATGGCTCACCTACACCGGGGGTTCGTCGGGGATGTCCGCGATGTCGTCGAGGGCGATGGCCAGCTCCTCGGGGTCGTCCCCGATGCGCTCGGCGATCTCGATCAGCACGTGCAGCACGTCGTGCCGGTCGTGGCCCAGGTCCAGCAGCCGCTGCGCGGCCTCCCAGAGCTGCGGCGGGTCGCCCTCCCAGAGCCGGGCGGCGATCTCCTCGTGCCAGGCGAGGTGCTCGTCGTAGTCGCGCCGGTCGAGCTCACCGGCGTGGTCGATGCCCAGCAGGATCCGCCGGTCGGTGTCGTCGGCCGGGTTGAGCAGGCTGAGCTTGATCTCGCCGTGCGTGCCCTGCAGGAAAGGGAAGGCGAACACCCGCCTGGCCAGCGCCGACAGGTCGCCGTCCGGCAGCAGCCGGTCGAGCAGGTCGCGGTCGAGCCCGAAGGTCGTCGGGTCGCGGTAGGACTCCGCGAACTTGCCCGTCGCCTCCCAGACCGCGTCGAGCGTGGCCCGCAGCCCCTCGTCGGGCAGCCCGGTCCGGCCCGCGGCGAACCGCGACCACGCGCCCAGCACGTGCGGCACCGCCTCCTGCTCGGCGGTGCTGAGCATCACCTTGCGCGGCAGCCAGTCGAGGAGGAACGTCTCGCACTTGGTCGGGCTCACCCGGAGCGGGCGGCCGAAGTCCTGGTCGCAGCCGTAGTCGATGATGTGGTCGGCGCACCGGGAGGCCGCCGAGGGGTCCGACAGGTGCTCGGCCGCGTCCGAGGAGAGGAACTCGGCCGCCAGCATCGCCCGGCGGTCGCGGCTGTAGGGGGCCTCGCTGTGCAGCGGGGCCGGCCGCTTCCTGCCGGGCGGCAGCGCCTTGATCCGGGACCTGGCGAAGGCGTGGTAGGCGCTGTAGCTGTCGCTGACCGGCGCGGACGTCCTGCGCTGGCCGTACTCGTCGGTGGCCTTCATGGCCGATTCGAGCAGCGCCCTGGCCTGCTGCGGCTCGATCTCCCCGAACCTGAGCATCGGGTTGCCCTCGGCCTCGGCCCTGGCCTGCTCCAGCAGCTTGTCGACGTGCGAGGAGACCCAGGCGTCGCGGGCGATGCCGCGCATGTTGTAGTCGACGATCACCACCAGCGCGTGCCGGTCCTCGACGCTGTCGGCACCCCGGTAGCCGAAGGTGCACACCACGGTGTCCTGGTCGCCGTACGCGTCGCGGGAGACGAAGCAGCCGGTCGTCTTGACCACGCCGAGCCGGTCGGCCCAGCGGGGCCTGGCCACGTCGCGCTCCATGAGCGCCAGCGCGGCGCCCTCGGCCTTGGCGGCCTGGCGGGCCGTGCCGAGGTAGGCCAGCGCGATCAGCAGGGTGAGCGCGGCGGGCGAGCCCGCCTTGGCCGCGTAGTCGACCAGGCCCTCGCCGAGGACCTGCTCGGCGTCCCCGCGGCGCAGCCGGCGCCCCCACCAGGCTCCGACCATGTCGGAGACCATGAGCTCGGCGTCCAGCGGGCTGCGCACGGCCAGCAGCTCGCGAGAGGCGAGCAACATCTCGGAGAAGACCGCCTCGGGGGACTGGCTCTCCCTGGGGTCTCGACGATGTCGCCGGCTCAAGCAGCCTCCCCCGTCGGGCGCGCGAGCCCATCGCGGACGCCGCCGCCGTGTCGATTGGCCCGCTCGCTTCCCTCGCTCACGCCCCAACCTTCTCGCATTCCCGGTCCAAACGGTGCGTAGAAGACGGCCGGGTGCCCCCGATGCTACCGGGGACCGCGGGGCGGCGGCGCGGAGTTGACAAGGGCGAGCAAATGCTCGCGGGCGACACGCTCGACGACCTCGGCCGTCGGCTCGATGCCGAGATGCTCGGCACAGGCGCAGACGTCCGCCACGCACCTGTCGACGGTGTCGACGGGAACCGTCAGGAACTCGGCGGCCAGGTGGGAGGTCACCGGCTCGTGGAGGACCGTCGAGGGCGCCGAGGCGGTCGAGGACGCTGAGGACCCCGGGGACGCCGGGGACGTCGAGGACGTCGAGGACGCGGCGGAGGTCGGGGAAGGCCCGGCGAAGCGGGTAGTCAGAACGGGCATGGATGTCGCATTCCTCCGGAGTTTCCCGGGGGCATCCCCCGGATGTGTCGGCGAGGACGTGCGTTTTCATTCCACAACTTATCTCGGGAGTGTCAACCCTCGGCGCCGTGATATGGAAAGCTGGCCCCGTGTCTTGACTGAATCCTGCAACAGCGGAGTAAGTGAGTGTCCCCGAACAGGGAGCCGAATTGACGGCGAGTCAGTAGCCTGATCTCGCCTGCAAGCCCGACGGAGATGAGGTGGGCAGTTGCCGGGACGGTCCGGCCCGATCCTGCTATGGTCCTGGCCGCAAACGTTCGGAGGCGCAACGCCGGCCGGTCGGCGCCCGTGCGGGAGCCCCCTCGCGCCGGCGCGAGGGTTCCGGTCATCGGAGCGGCGGTTTTCCCAGGGTTCCCGGGGTGCGCGGACCGCATCCTGGGCGGGGCTTCCGTCCGCACCTGCCCATCGCCGATGATGTACTCCAGGATCCGGTCCCCCGGAGCCGCGCTACGCCAATTCGCAAGTTTGGAGATGTGCCTCGTGGGAGACCCTGGCACGCGACGGAGGTGCCGACCATGAGCGCCGAAACCTCCGTGCCCCGTCCCCGGGAGTCGGGTGTGGACATCTCAGACTCCGGCCTGTTGCAGGGCCTGCTGTCACAGTCGCCGTTCGCCTTCGCGTTCTTCGACCCCGGCGGCCGCTTCGAGCGCGTCGACGAGGTCTTCGCCGACGTGGTCGGCCTGCCCGCCGAGCGCCTGGTCGGCCGCGCCCCCGGCGAGCTGCTCTCCGCCGACCTGACCGCCCTGATCGAGGGTTCGGTGCGCGGCATCGTCGCGGGCGCCGAGGTCGAGGGCGACCAGCGGATCCGCGTGCGCACCGCCGACGGCGAGACCCACCACTGGTCGCTGACCTTCTCGCCGATCCACGACGACAAGGGCGCGCTCCGCGCGATCTGCCTGGTCGGCGTCGACATCACCGACAGCAGGCAGGTCGAGGAGGACCTCAGGCGCAGCGAGGAGCGCTACCGCTCGCTGGTCGAGGCCCAGTCCCAGCTCGTGTGGATCACCGCGCCCAACGGCGTCGTGCAGGAGGACGCGCCGCAGTGGCGGGCGATCACCGGCCAGGGCCTCGAGGAATACCTCACCCACGGCTGGCTGGAGGCCGTCCACCCCGACGACCGCCCGCACACCGAGGAGGCGTGGCGCGAGGCGCTGCGCGGCCGGATCATGTTCGAGTGGAGCTACCGGGTCCGCACCCGGGCCAGCGGCTACCGGCACTTCGAGGTGCGCGCCGTCCCGATCATCCGGCACAACCGGGTCGTCGAGTGGGTGGGCGCCAACACCGACGTCACCCCGCAGCGCGAGGCCGAGGAGATGCGCGGCCGCCTGACCGACCAGCTCGGCGCCGCGGCCCTGCGGACCGCGCGCCTGCAGGGCGCCACGGCGATGCTCGCCGAGGCGCTCACCGTCGAGCAGGTGGTCCAGGTGATCATCGACGTGGGCCGTACGGCGCTGGCGGCCGACCGCTCGGCCGTGGCGCTGCTCGACGTCGACCGGGCCGCGCTGAAGCTGGTCAACAGCGGCGGCATCCCCGACGTCCCCGGCGCTCCCGGCGAGGAGATCCCGCTGTCGCACTCCAGCGTGATGACCATGGCGGTCAACAGCCGGCGCCCGGTCTTCGCCGAGTCGCCGGAGAGCCTGCGCTCCCAGCTGGTCGACGCGGGCGGCGACAACGAGGCCATCACCGGGTTCATCGCCCACAGCGACGAGCGGGCCTGGGTGGGCCTGCCGCTGCTGGCCGCCGGTCGCGCCCTCGGCGCGCTGAGGTTCTCCTTCACCCGCCCGCAGAAGATCTCCCAGGAGGACGGGGTGTTCCTGGAGGCCCTCGCGGGGCAGTGCGCCCTCGCGGTGGAGCGGGCCACCCTGTTCGAGCGCGAGCACCGCACGGCCGAGACGCTCCAGCGCAGCCTGCTGCCCGACCGCCTGCCGGTGGTCCGGGGCCTGGTCCTCGCCCAGCGGTTCCGCTCGGGAAGCCGTCACGTGCAGGTCGGCGGCGACTGGTACGACGCGTTCGTCCTCCAGGACGGCCGGGTCGCGGCGGTGGTCGGCGACGTCATGGGCAAGGGCGTCAAGGCCGCGGCCGGGATGGGCCGCATCCGCAACGCCATGCGGGCCCTGGCGCTCACCAACCCGCCGCCCGCGGCGGTTCTCACCGGCCTCGACAGGGTCTTCGAGGCCACCGAGGAGGAGGAGCAGGTCACGACCCTCGCCTACATGGTCGTCGAGCCGGGCACCGGAGAGGGCACGCTGGCGCTCGCCGGTCACCCGCCGCCCCTGCTGGTCTCCCCGCAGGGCGTGCCGCTGCTGTGCGACGGCGAGCCGGGCACCCCGCTGGGCTGGCCCACGAGCCGCAGGCAGTTCAGGTTCTGCGTCCCGCCCGGCCACACCGCCGTCCTGTATTCGGATGGTCTGGTGGAGAACCGGAAGCGTGGCCTCGATGCCGGACTCGCCGATCTTTGCTCGGTTGTGACCGAAGCGCCGGCCGAAGTGGTGGGAAGTCCCCACATGTTGCTAGATTTTCTTGTCGACCGCATGCTGTCCGGATATGAGCAGGACGACGACGTCACGGTGCTCGCGATTCACGTGCCCCTCGCCACGAAGAGTGACTGAATGAAACAGTCATAACGGTTGCTTTCGGGTATCGGTGCCTCGCTTCCGTACGCACTACTCTCTTGGTCGGCCTAGGGTGGAGGGCAACCGCCAGGAGGCGGCCGTATGGATCACGGTGTCATGCCACAATGCTGGACAGGTGCGTCGCGGTTCGCGCGGCCTCGTTAATCACAACTAGAGGTAAAACTGCCCCTAGTTGGGCATCTGGGTCCATTCTCGTCACGCTTTCCTTCGAGAGGTGTTCGTGTCGCCTGCAAGTTCGACTCGCTCGAAGCCATCCGAGCTGAACGAGCCCGTCATTCAGCAGCTGATGGAGCGGGGGCGCTCGCAGGGGTTCCTCGAGTCCGAGGATGTCCGCAAGGCCGTCGAGGAAGCGGACATTCCGATGGCGCAGGTCGCTGGAATCCTGCGAAGCCTCAGCAAAGAGGGCATCACAGTACGACTGACCGCCGAGGACTCCGCGGCTCCCAAGAAGCCCCGCACTCCCGCCAAGCGCCGCACTGCCCCGGCCACGCCCGCCGCGGTCAAGAAGACCAAGACCGCCGCGGCGGCCAAGGAGCAGCCGGAGACCGTCACCGCGGTCGTCAGCGGCTCCGAGCCCGCCGCGACCGCGGCCAAGAAGCCGGTGGCCCCGGCCAAGGCGGCCCCGGCCAAGAAGGTCGCCCCGGCCGCCAAGAAGCCGGTCCCCGCCCCGCCGCCGAAGAAGGCCGGTCCCGCCGGGGCCGCCGGGGCCGCTGTTCCGGCTCCCGCGTCCGCGCCGAAGCCGGTCACCGGTGACGACGACGAGGTCATCGACCTCGAGGACGTCGAGATCGAGGACTTCGACCTGGAGGCCGTGGCCGAGGTCGAGGTGGAGGTGGAGGTCGAAGCCGAGGTCGAGGTGGAGGCCGAGGCGGAGGTCGAGGAGGAGCCCAAGGTCGAGGCCGTCGAGGTGAACGAGGACGAGGTCCTCATCCTCACCGACGACGACGACGACGCCCCGGTTCCCCAGGTCGCCGCCGCCGGTGCCACCGCCGACCCGGTCAAGGACTACCTCAAGCAGATCGGCAAGGTCCCTCTGCTCAACGCCGAGCAGGAGGTCGAGCTCGCCAAGCGCATCGAGGCCGGCCTGTTCGCCGAGGAGCAGCTCGGCACCGACGGCGAGAAGCTCCCGGTCGACGTCCGCGCCGAGCTGGAGTGGATCGCCGAGGACGGCCGCCGGGCCAAGAACCACCTGCTGGAGGCGAACCTCCGCCTCGTGGTCTCGCTGGCCAAGCGCTACACCGGGCGCGGCATGCTCTTCCTGGACCTGATCCAGGAGGGCAACCTGGGCCTGATCCGCGCGGTCGAGAAGTTCGACTACACCAAGGGCTACAAGTTCTCCACCTACGCCACGTGGTGGATCCGGCAGGCGATCACCCGCGCCATGGCCGACCAGGCGCGGACCATCCGCATCCCGGTCCACATGGTCGAAGTGATCAACAAGCTGGCCCGCGTCCAGCGGCAGATGCTCCAGGACCTGGGCCGCGAGCCCACCCCGGAGGAGCTGGCGCGCGAGCTCGACATGACCCCCGAGAAGGTCGTCGAGGTCCAGAAGTACGGTCGCGAGCCGATCTCCCTGCACACCCCGCTGGGTGAGGAGGGCGACAGCGAGTTCGGTGACCTCATCGAGGACTCCGAGGCCATCGTTCCCGCGGACGCGGTGAGTTTCACGCTTCTGCAGGAGCAGCTCCACTCCGTTCTGGACACGCTGTCCGAGCGCGAGGCGGGCGTGGTCTCGATGCGGTTCGGCCTGACCGACGGCCAGCCGAAGACGCTGGACGAGATCGGCAAGGTCTACGGGGTGACGCGCGAGCGCATCCGGCAGATCGAGTCCAAGACGATGTCCAAGCTCCGCCACCCGTCCCGGTCGCAGGTGCTGCGCGACTACCTTGACTGAGGCTCGATGACGGCTTGACGACAGGCTTGATGACAAAGGGTCCACACCGTATGGTGTGGACCCTTTGTCATTAACGCGGGTGTAACAGGTCGGTAGCACGTGAAGTGAAACGAACTTCTAGGCTGCCGCCTCATGGGTGTGGCCGAAGCTGACAGGATTCGCGCCCGAGGGCTGCGAGTGATCGTCGATCGTCCGTGGGCGGACCCGATGCTCGACGAGGCGGTCGCCGCGGTGAGCCGGAGGGTGTTCGAGGCCGGTCCGATCGCGATCGGCGCGGCCCGGGGCGATCCGGAGAGCCGGGCGCTCAGGATCGAGGCGCTGGCCAGGGCGGCCGTCGGCCACAGCCGTGCCATAGAGGCGCTGGCGGCCCGCGACCGGGCCAACCCCGACGTCTGGCTCTGGCTCGGGCGCACCCGCATCGAGGAAGCCTGGACGATCAAGCCGGACGTCAAGGCGCGGGCCGTGCAGGCGCAGCGCGTGCAGGCGTTCCAGGGGGCGATGGAGTCCGCCAGGATGCCGCTGTTCACCGCGGCGTCGCTCGCGCCGTCCGATCCGGTGCCCTGGGAGTCGATCATGTGGCTCTACCTCGGTCTCGACCGGCCGCGCCAGGAGAAGGACGCGGTCTGGTACGAGGCCGTTCGCCGTTATCCGACGCTGTTCCCGGCCAACGTGGCCCGGCTCATGACGTTGTCGCCCGCCTGGGGCGGCAGTGCCCAGGAGATGCTGGAGTTCGCCAGGCAGGCCATCTCGCGGGCGCCGGACGGAGACCCGATGGCGTCCCTGATACCGCTGGCCCACTTCGAGCGGGTGGCCGCCGAGCGGTCGCCGATGTCGCGGGGCGGCTGGTTCTCCGACGAGGCGCTGCGCGAGGTCGTCTCGCACTCGGGCCGCTGGCTGGGCCGGGACACCCATCCCCGCTCGGTCGAGGCGCACAACCTGTTCGGGGCCGCCTTCTACCTCGCCGACCTGCGGCGGCCCGCGCGCGGGCATCTGATGCGGACGGGCGGCAGGGTCAGCCGGTTGCCGTGGTCCTATCTCGGTGATCCCGCCCAGCAGTTCCAGCGGGCCTGCGGGCGGCTCCACCTCGTCGCGGCGTGAACCCGGCCGGGGTCCTCCGGAGTGCCGGGGACACGCCGCGTCCCGCACCCGGCACGCGCGCGGGATCCGCGGATCCCGCGGGATTCGCGGGAGAGGGACGCGGCCGAGATCACACCATGACGTCGAGTGTCCACGGGCGTCTGCCCGTGGGCGGCGCCCCGAGGGTGACGGAGTGGCCCAGATGATCCAGGACCTTGGCGAGCTCCTCGGGACTCCCCGGATCGACGCCCCCCTCCAGCAGGGAGCGGGCGATCACCCCGCGGGTGGCCTTGGCCATGTGGCTCACCACCTTCCCGTCCCTGAACACCCGTACCGCCACCGCCCGGCCGCCGGGCTGCCACGCCGCCGCGTACGTGCCGGAGCGCAGGTCCACGACCAGGCCGGGCTCGGCGTCGAGCAGCGGCGTGACCGACCGGCGCCAGAAGGCGCCCAGGCCGCCGAGAGGCGGCAGTCGCACCCCCATCGAGAGCCGGTACGGCGGCACGCGGTCGCCGGTCCGCAGCAGGCCCCAGAGGCCGGAGAAGATCAGCAGGCTCTCCGAGGCCCGCGCCGAGGCCTCGGGGGAGAGCGAGGCCAGGCCGAGGTTGTCGTAGAGCACGCCGGTGTACAGATCGGCCGCGGCCAGCGCGGGCGCGGTCCGCAGGAGCAGGTTCCCGCCGATCTCTCCGGCCTGCCCCGGCGACAGGCCGAGCACCTCCCGCGCGGCGGGTTTCCGGCACAGCGCGGTGAGCGCGTCCAGGACGATCTCCCTGGACGGGCCGAGGGCGGGAAAACTCAGTCCGGGCAGGTCGACGGCCGGGCCGTCGCCCCGCGCGGCCTTCCCCTCGGACGGAGGCAGCAGAATCAGCACAGTCGCCGAGCGTAGTGGGGCGATCGGGGAGTTAGGATCCTTCAGCATGATCGATGAGGTCTTCGACCGGCTGGTCGACCGGGCCTGGCCCGCGCTCCAGCGGGTGGACGCCGGGAGCTGGACGCTGCGCGCCGCGGACGGGGTGACCAAGCGGGCCAACTCCGTGCTGCCGCTGGGCGAGCCGGAGGATCTCCTGACGGGCATCGAGGGCGCCGAGAAGTTCTACGCCGACCGGGGCCTGCCCTGCGTCTTCTCGGTGGGAGGCGGCGCCACGCCGGGCCTGGACGCGGCGCTGGAGGCGCGCGGCTACCGGGTGGTGGACCCCACGCTGGTCATGACGGCACGTCTCGTGCCCGGAGAGCCCGGAGGGCGTGAAGAGGCGGGAGAGAAGGTCGAGCTCGCTGAGGCGCCCTCGCAGGCGTGGTTGGACGCCTGGTGGAGCGTGGACGGGAGGTTCGGGGGCGACGGTCTGGCGACGGCCGCGCGAATCCTCACCGGCGTGCCCGCCGTGTACGCCTCGCTCGGCCGGGAGGCCGTGGGACGGGGAGTGGTCCAGGGGGAGTGGTTCGGGATCTACTCCATGGCCGTGCTGCCGCACGCGCGACGTCGGGGTCATGGACGGGAGGTGTTGCGTGCCCTGCTCTCGCATGCGCGGGCGCAGGGCACACAGCGGGCATATTTAGTCGTAGTGGAGTCGAACACCGCTGCCAGGGCGCTCTACGAGCGGCAGGGCTTCACGGTGGCGGGCCGATATCACTATCGGGTCCGATGATGGCTCCATTCGTCTGGTTATCGTTCGTCGTTGCCTGCCGTTGCCGGGGCGTCGCTGAGACGAGCGGACTCGTCCTGGATGTTGGCGCCCTTGTCTCTCAGCACGGCCACGTGCTGCCGCCCGTGGTGGGCGCAGAACAGCAGCTCCCCACCTACGGGCAGGGTCGCGCGGATGTAAGCCTGGGCGCCGCACCGGTCACAGCGGTCAGCAGCTGTGAGCTGCTTGGCGGGGGCGAGGGTTCCAGTCACGTATCGCCTTTCAGGTCATCCCCTGAGGTGGAGGATCTGGCGTCAGTCACTTGAGAGAACATCTAACCCGATACGAACGTTCCCAACCGACCCCCTGCTACGCCCAGAGCGGAAAGTGTCCGAAAGTAACGATGATCACGCCGGATGTAACGCCTGTGCCCACCGGATGGCAAGCTTGTGCGCGTCGTGGTGGGAAGAACGGTAAGCTGCGCACACGTGTTCGACAGAGTGGGAGTGGGCGTGACCGCAGTTAGCGCGGAGACGGGTTATACGGCCCGCCACCTGTCGGTGCTGGAGGGTCTCGAAGCCGTCCGCAAGCGTCCAGGCATGTACATCGGGTCGACCGACAGCCGCGGTCTCATGCACTGCCTCTGGGAGATCGTCGACAACGGGGTCGACGAGGCCCTGGCGGGATACTGCGGCCGCATCGAGGTCGAGCTCCACCCCGACGGCTCCATCGAGGTCCGCGACGACGGGCGGGGCATCCCGGTCGACGTCGAGCCCAAGAGCGGCCTGGCGGGCGTGGAGCTCGTCTACACCAAGCTCCACGCGGGCGGGAAGTTCGGCGGCGGCTCCTACGGCGCCTCGGGCGGCCTGCACGGCGTCGGCGCCTCCGTCGTCAACGCCCTGTCCTCGCGGCTGGACGTCGAGGTCGACCGCGACGGCCGGATCCACGAGATCAGCTTCCGCAGGGGCGTCCCCGGGATCTTCGACGGCGACGGCCCCAAGGCCAAGTTCAAGAAGAAGTCCGGGCTGCGCGACGGCGGCGCCGTCGCGAAGAACGTCACCGGCACCCGCGTGCGCTTCTGGGTCGACCACCAGATCTTCCTGCCCGAGGCCGAGGTCTCCCTCGACGAGATCCACGTCCGCCTCCGCCAGACCGCGTTCCTGGTCCCCGGCCTCACCCTGGCCGTGCGCGACAGCCGCGGCGAGGAGCCCGTCGAGGAGGAGTTCCACTTCGACGGCGGCATCTCGGAGTTCACCGAGTTCCTCGCCCGCGACGAGGCCGTCTGCGAGGTGCTGCGCCTGCAGGGCTCCGGCCACTTCCACGAGACCGTCCCGGTCCTCGACGACCTGGGGCACATGACCCCGACCGAGGTCCAGCGGGAGCTCACCGTCGACGTGGCGGTGCGCTGGGGCAAGGGCTACGACAACACCGTCCGCTCCTTCGTCAACGTGATCGCCACCCCCAAGGGCGGCACCCACGTCAACGGCTTCGAGCGCGCCCTCGTCCGCACCCTGAACGAACAGCTGCGCGAGACCCGCCTGCTCAAGAACGGCGACGCCCCCGTGACCCGTGAGGACATCATGGAGGGCCTCACCGCCGTGGTGACCGTCCGGGTGCCCGAGCCGCAGTTCGAGGGCCAGACCAAGGAGGTCCTGGGCACCTCCGCGGCCTCCAGGATCGTCGCCCACGTCGTCTCGCGAGAGCTCAAGGAGCTGCTCGCCAACCCGTCGCGCAACGCCAAGGCGCAGCTCCGCGCGGTCCTGGAGAAGATCGTCGCGGCGGCCAAGGCCCGCATCGCCGCCCGGGAGCACCGCGACAACCAGCGCCGCAAGACCGCCCTGGAGAACTCGGCGCTCCCCGCCAAGCTGGTCGACTGCCGCAGCGACGAGGTCGACCGCAGCGAGCTGTTCATCGTCGAGGGCGACTCGGCGCTGGGCACCGCCCGCGCGGCCCGCAGCTCGGAGTTCCAGGCGCTGCTGCCGATCCGGGGCAAGATCCTGAACGTGCAGAAGGCGTCCGTCGCCGACATGCTCAAGAACGCCGAGTGCGCCGCGATCATCCAGGTCATCGGCGCGGGTTCCGGCCGGTCCTTCGACATCGAGGCCGCCCGCTACGGCAAGGTCATCCTGATGGCCGACGCCGACGTCGACGGGGCCCACATCCGCTGCCTCCTGCTCACCCTGTTCCACCGCTACATGAAGCCGATGGTCGAGGCCGGGCGCGTCTTCGCCGCCGTGCCGCCGCTGCACCGCATCGAGGTCATCAACCCCACGCGCGGTCACGGCAAGTACGTCTACTGCTACTCCGACGCCGAGCTGCAGCGGATGCTGCGCGACCTGGAGCGCCGGGGCAAGCGCTGGAAGGACCCGATCCAGCGCTACAAGGGCCTGGGCGAGATGGACGCCGACCAGCTGGCCGAGACGACCATGGAGCCCCGGCACCGCACCCTGCGCAGGGTCCGCATCGAGGACATCGAGGAGGCCGAGCGCATCTTCGCCCTCCTGATGGGCAGCGACGTGGCCCCGCGCCGGGAGTTCATCGTGAGCAGCGCGGCCGAGATCGACCGTGACCACATCGACGCGTGACCGCGACCGTCCCCGCCGGGTGATCCTCCCCGGCGCGGACGGCTGACGGCGGGCTCCGTGACACCGGCCGGCCTGGCGCGCTCCGGGGCCGAACGCCGGTGGACACGGCCGGGCGCGGGCCCGTGATCCGGCCCCGGCCGGGACCGGATCACGGAGACCGGAGCGCGGGGCTCAGATCTCGATCGGCGTCAGCTTGCCGGTGCGCACGTCGTAGACGGCACCGCCGACCGGCATCCCCACGGGCAGGAACGGGCTCGTCCTGATCCGTACGAGGTCATGGCGCAGTGCCGCGTCCTGGTCGGGGACGGTGTGGAAGTCCAGGCTGCGGGTGTCGACGCCGCGCCGGGCGGCGATCGCGTGCACCTCCTCGTCGGTGACCTTGTTCATGCCGCAGTCGGTGTGCGGCATGACCAGCACCCGCTCCACCCCCAGCAGGTTGACCGCCAGGACGAGCGTGCGCAGGACGTCGTCGGTGACCCGGGCCCCGGCGTTGCGGAGGATCTTGGCGTCCCCCGGTTTCAGGCCGAAGACCCCCAGCGGATCGATCCGCGAGTCCATGCAGGTGACCACGGCGAGGCCGCGCGCGGCCCTGCCGGTCAGTTCGGCGTTGGTGAAGGTGGCGGAGAACTCCTCGTTGGCGGCCAGCAGGTCGTCAAAAGCACTCACGTACGCATCCCTCGGTCGGAGCAGACAACGGACTAATAATGCTTCATGCCCGTTTTCACGATGTCGCCGGGGCTCGCCCGGTGACGACTTCACCAAGATCCCACCACCCCTTCTCGCTCTGGGTCATGATGTCGTCACCCAGAGTACGGAAGTGTGGAGAGGCTGATGAGCAGGACCGAATCGCTGGCCGACTATCTTCGTGACCAGGGCAGGCGCAAGCTCGACCGGGTCGAGGTCAGGGACGGGGGGCGCAACGCGCGCTCGGCGCTGGCCCTGCTCGACGCGGCGGTCTACACGCGGTCCCTCGAGGACGACGACCCGTTCGTGGCCGTTCTCGCGGAGGCGGGGTGTTTCGGCCCCCAGGGGACCGGCGCGTTCGAGCCGACGGACCGGGTCGCGAGGGTCGTCCGCTTCTGGGAGTCGGGTGAGCCCTGGCAACTGCTGATGGCGATCAGGTTCGCGCTGCAGGGCGCGCTCACCTGAGATTTCGGGTTTCCGGCCCGTCCGGGGGCGAGGCCGGGGCGGGTTCGCACCTTGGGATGCGTTCACCTGGGACCTCTGGTTTCGGCCTGCCCGGGGAAGGCGAGGCCGGGCGTAGCTCGTGGCGGCGGGGCGATTCGGTGCCCGCTCACCCGGGGGCCCTGGTTTCAGCCCGTCCGCCCGGGAAAGCGGACCCGGGTCGCGCCGTGGCGCCGGGCCGCAGGGCGCCCCGCGTGCGCCGGGCCGATCGGCGCGGCGGCCGTTGAGGCTCCCGGTGACACCGCCGTAGGATCTTCGTCGGTGCCGAGTTTGGGAGGAAGCATGGGAATCGCGCAGCTGAGGTCGATCGTCCTCGACTGTCCAGACCCCAAGCAACTGGCCGACTTCTACAGCGCGCTCCTGGGCTGGAAGGTCGCCAGCGTCGAGGACGACTGGGTGGTGGTCACCGGGGGCAGGCCCGGACGGCTCTGCTTCCAGCTGGTCCCCGACTACCGGCCGCCGGAGTGGCCCACCACCGAGCGGTCCCAGCAGTTCCACCTCGACCTGACGGTCGAGAACCTCGACGAGGCCGAGAAGGAGGCGCTGGCGCTGGGCGCGTCCAAGCATCCGTACCAGCCGGGCGAGAACGATGGTTTCCGGGTCTTTCTCGACCCCGCCGGGCACCCGTTCTGCCTGTGCGTCGACTGACCCTCCTGGGTGATCTCAGGGCCTTCCGGCGCCCCCGGGGGCTTCGTGCCGGCCGTCCGGCGACGGCCCCGGCGGGTGGCCGCCCCGCGTGAGGTCGGGGCCGTACGGCCGGAAGCCCCGCGAAGGGCCCTCGCGGCCCGCCGGCCGTCTCGGGTGATCTCAGAACGGAGCCCCGGGGCCCGCCGTCGTGGCGGGGGCCCCGGGGCTCCGTCGTGGACGGATGTCACCCCTCGGGGGCGGGAGCCGCCGAGACCTCCCCGCCGTCTCCGGCGCCGAGGGCGCCGCCCACGGCCGACACGGTGTGGGTGAGCCGTACGCCGGAGCCGTCACGGCGGCCCAGCTCCTCGGGCAGCGGCACGGGCTTGCCGACGGCCGAGACCGCGCGGGCCGGGCCGGGACCCGCCCAGGCGAGCAGCAGGACGTCCTCGCCCTTGAGGAACCGCTGGACGCGGACCCCGCCGGTGCCCCGGCCCTTCGGCGGGTATTCGGCGAAGTCGGAGATCTTGGCGCCGCCGATCTGGGTGCCGGGCAGCGCCGTCGAGGAACCGGCGATGGTCACGACCTGCGACTCGCGGGCCGGGTCGACCGCGCCGAACCAGATCACCACGGCGTCGCCGTCGAGCCGCACACCGGCCATGCCGCCCGCGGGACGGCCCTGCGGGCGGACGACGGAGGCGGAGTAACGCAGCAGCTGGGCCTCGGAGGTGATGAAGACGAGGTCGTGCTCCTCGCTCTCCAGCTCCACCGCGCCCACCACCGCGTCGCCGTCCTTGAGGGTGATCACCTCGAAGTCGTCGCGGTTGGCCGGGTAGTCGGGGACGACCCGCTTGACCACCCCCTGCGCCGTGCCCAGCGCCAGGCCGGGCCCGTCGGGATCGAGCGAGCCGATGCCGACGACCGTCTCGCCCGGGTTGAACGTGACGTACTCCGCGACCGGGTGGCCGCCGGACAGCGACGGCGGGTTGGCCGAGCGGGGCAGCGTGGGCAGGTCGACCACCTGGACCCGGATCATCCGCCCCTGGTTGGTGACCACGCCCACCTCGCCCCTGACCGTGCTCCGCACGGCGGAGACCAGCACGTCGTGGGCCGAGCGGTCGCCCTCACCGGCCAGCGGCGAGGCGTCGAAGGTGCGGGCCAGCAGGCCGGTGGAGGAGAACAGCACCAGGCAGGGGTCGTCGGCCACCTCCAGGGGGACCGAGACGTTTCTCGCGACCCCCGAGGACTCCAGCAGCACCGTGCGGCGCGGGGTGCCGAAGGTCTTGGAGACCTGGGCGAGCTCGTCGGAGACGACCTTGCGGAGCCTGTCGTCGGAGGACAGGATCGCGGTCAGCTCGGCGATCTCGTCGCGCAGGGTCTGGCTCTCGCGGTCGAGCTCCAGCTTGTCGTAGCGGGTCAGGCGGCGCAGCGGGGTGTCGAGGATGTAGTTGGCCTGGATCTCCGACAGCTCGAAGACCTCCGTCAGGCGCTCGCGGGCCTGGGCGGAGTTGTCGGAGGAGCGGATGACCTGGATGACCTCGTCGATGTTGAGCAGGGCGACGACGAGACCCTCGACGAGGTGCAGCCGCTCCTCGCGCCTGCGCCTGCGGTACAGCGAGCGGCGGCGGACCACGTCGATGCGGTGGTCGACGTAGACCTGGAGCAGCTCGCGCAGGCCCAGCGTGCGCGGCTCGCCGTCGACCAGGGCGACGTTGTTGATGCCGAAGGTCTCCTCCATCGGCGTGAGCCGGTAGAGCTCCTCCAGCACGGCCTCGGGGATGAAGCCGTTCTTGATCTCGATGACCAGGCTGAGGCCCTTGTGCCGGTCGCTGAGGTCCTTGAGGTCGGAGATGCCCTGGAGCTTCTTGGCGGTGACCAGCTCCCGGATCTTGGTGACCACGCGCTCGGGGCCGACGTTGAAGGGCAGCTCGGTGACGACGATGCCCTTGCGGCGCGGGCTGACCTGCTCGACGGCGCACTTGGCGCGCATCCGGAAGGTGCCCCGGCCCTTGGCGTACGCGTCGCGGATGCCGTCGAGGCCGATGATCGTGCCGCCGGTGGGCAGGTCGGGGCCGGGGACGAACCGCATCAGGTCGTCGAGCGTCGCGTCGGGCTTCTTGATCAGATGGCGGGCGGCGGCGACGACCTCGACGAGGTTGTGCGGCGCCATGTTGGTGGCCATCCCGACCGCGATGCCGGTGGCACCGTTGACCAGCAGGTTGGGGAAGGCCGACGGCATGACCGTGGGCTCGGTCTCCTGGCCGTCGTAGTTGGGCTTGAAGTCGACCGTGTCCTCGTCGATCGACTGGACCACGGCCATCGCCGCCGAGGCCAGCCTGGCCTCGGTGTAACGCATCGCGGCGGGCAGGTCGTCGGGTGAGCCGAAGTTGCCGTGCCCGTCGATGAGCGGCAGGCGCATCGAGAACGGCTGGGCCATGCGGACCAGCGCGTCGTAGATGGCGGTGTCGCCGTGCGGGTGGAGCTTGCCCATCACGTCGCCGACGACGCGCGACGACTTGACGTGGCCCCGGTCGGGCCGCAGGCCCATCTCGCTCATCGAGTAGAGGATGCGGCGCTGGACCGGTTTGAGGCCGTCCCTGGCGTCGGGCAGCGCACGCTGGTAGATCACCGAATATGCGTATTCGAGGAAGCTGGTGCGCATCTCGGTGGAAACGTCGATGTCGACGATCCGCTCCTCGAAGCCCTCGTCGGTCGGGGGTGTGGTCGTCCGTCGAGCCATCTGATTTCCTGCGCGCGCGCCCGGCCGTCAGGCCGGGGGGAGGCGCATCCTCCTTCTGTCTTCGTGGTCCAACCGTTGGCGCGGGCTCCCCGGGGAGCCTTGGCCGGAATGTCCGGCGGGAGACCGGTGACGGGGGCGACCGGGCATCATACCGAGACTCGATACCATACCCAGCCCATCCGACACTTCCGGGCCTTCCCCGGCCTGCCCGGGGCTGCTAGGGCCGTTCCGGCGCGGCGCCGAGGGCGGCGGGGGCGCCGGGGAGGGCACGGGTCCGGGGGCCCGCGCCCGGCCAGGGGCCGGGGGTCTCGCCCTCGTGCTCGTCGCCGGGCACGTTCACCCTGGTGTCGTAGACCCTGAAGCCGCGCGCCCTGTAGTTGGCGAGCGCCACCGGGCTGTCGAGGGAGCAGGTGTGCAGCCACACCCGCCGGGTCGGCTCCCGCTCCGGCTGCCGGTCGGCCAGGTCCCAGGCCCTGGCGGCGCCGATCTCCAGCAGGTGACCGCCGACGCCCCTGCCGATCGCCCACGCCAGGAGGCCGAAGGAGGTGATCTCGACGGCCCCGTCGTCCTGGGGGTCGAGCTCGACGAAGCCCGCGGGGGTGCCGCGGTGGTAGGCCACCCAGGTCTCCACGCCTCCGGCCAGCCAGTCGGCCCACTCGTCCCAGGTCCACGGCAGCTTGTTGGTCCAGTGCCAGTCTCCGCCGACGGCCGTGGTGAGGAACCGGCTGAACTCGGGCGAGGGCAGCTCGGCGCGCACGACGTCGACCTCGACCGACGGAGGCTTGGCGGGCAGCAGGTCCGAGCGTGAGGTCTGTTCGAGGTACCAGGTGGTGACGTCCATAGTGGATGCATCAAATCACGGCTCGGAGCCCGTCAGGTCCGCAGCTCCGGGCGCCACGGGTCCGGTGGCGCCGGTGAGACGGGCCGCAGCCCCTTGACGGCCCCCCGATGGCACCGCACGAAGCCCCTCCGCGCACCCTCCGGGCACTCTCGCGCACCCTCCGGGCACCCTCCGCGCATCCGCCGGGCGCACGGAACCACGCCGATCACCCCCTCGGCTCCGTCCGGTACGGCGCGTGCGCCGGGCCCCGGGAAGCCCGCCGGTCGCTTTCCCCGGGCTCCCCTCGCCCCCGTCCGGTACGGCGTGCGCAAGGGCCCCGCGTCCCCCTCGGACACGGCATGTGCCGCCCGTGTATGCCGTACCGGGGAAAAACAGTCGGCGAGACCTGGTACCAATGACCGGGTGAGCGAAGAGCTGATGCTGCGCGAAGAGGCCGAGGAGCGGCTGCGGGCGCTCGCCGGGGAGCACGCCCGGTTGCGCGAGGACCAGTGGGCCGCCATCAAGGCGCTGGTCATGGACCGGCGCCGGGTGCTCGTGGTGCAGCGCACCGGCTGGGGCAAGTCGGCGGTCTACTTCATCGCCACCGCGCTCCTGCGCGAGCTGGGCGAGGGGCCGACCGTGATCGTGTCGCCGCTGCTGGCCCTGATGCGCAACCAGATCGCCGCCGCCGAGCGCGCCGGGATCACCGCGGTCACGGTCAACTCGGCCAACCCCGAGGAGTGGGAGCAGGTCTACAACCAGGTCGCCGAGGGCGAGGTCGACGTGCTGCTCGTCAGCCCCGAGCGGCTCAACAACCCTGACTTCCGCGACCACGTGCTGCCCGAGCTCGCCGAGAGCGCGGGCCTGATCGTGGTCGACGAGGCTCACTGCATCTCCGACTGGGGCCACGACTTCCGCCCCGACTACCGGCGGCTGCGCACGATGTTCGAGGAGCTCACCGAGGGCGTGCCGATCCTCGCGACCACCGCCACGGCCAACGCCAGGGTCACCCGCGACGTCGCCGAGCAGATGGGCGAGGAGACGCTCGTGCTGCGCGGCGCGCTGGAGCGCGACAGCCTCCACCTCGGGGTCGTGCGCCTGCGTGGCGCCGAGCAGCGGCTGGCCTGGCTCGCCCAGGCGCTGCACGAGCTCCCCGGCTCCGGCATCGTCTACACGCTCACCGTGGCCGCCGCCCAGGAGATCGCCGCCTACCTGCGCGAGCAGGGCCACGAGGTGATCGCCTACTCCGGGCAGACCGAGCAGGCCGAGCGGCTCGCCGCCGAGCAGGCGCTGCTCGACAACAAGATCAAGGCACTGGTCGCGACCTCCGCGCTCGGCATGGGCTACGACAAGCCCGACCTCGGCTTCGTGGTGCACGTCGGCGCCCCCCAGTCCCCGGTGGCCTACTACCAGCAGGTCGGCCGCGCGGGCCGAGGGGTCGAGCGGGCCGAGGTGATCCTGCTGCCCGGCGCCGAGGACCGCGACATCTGGGCCTACTTCGCCTCGCTGGCCTTCCCGCCCGAGCCCGTCGTGCGCACCGTGCTGGCCGCGCTGGAGGAGGGCGGCGTGATGTCCACGGCCGCCCTGGAGAACCGGGTGGACCTCAGCCGGAGCCGCCTGGAGACCATGCTGAAGGTCCTCGACGTCGACGGCGCGGTGCACCGGGTCAAGGGCGGCTGGGAGTCAACCGGCGAGCCCTGGGCGTACGACGCCCCGCGCTACGCCAGGGTCGCCGCCGAGCGCGAGGCCGAGCAGCGGGCCATGCTCGACTACCTCGACACCACCGGCTGCCGCGAGGAGTTCCTGCGCCGCCGCCTCGACGACGACACCGCCTCCCCCTGCGGGCGCTGCGACAACTGCACCGGCGTCCACCGCTCGCCCGAGGTGGACGAGGGGGCCGTACGGTCGGCTGCCGACCGGCTCCAGCGGCCCGGGGTGGACATCGAGGCCCGCAGGCAGTGGCCGACCGGGCTGGCCGACCTCAAAGGCCGGATCAAGCCGGAGCTGGGCGCCGAGCCGGGGAGGGTGCTGGGCAGGCTCACCGACATCGGCTGGGGCAACCGGCTGCGCGGCCTCCTCGCCGACGGCGCCCCCGACGGGCCGGTCCCCGACGACGTCTTCGCCGCCGTGATCAAGGTGCTGTCGTCCTGGGAGTGGGCCCAGCGCCCGGTCGGCGTCGTCGCGGTGCCTTCGAGCGGCCGCCCCCAGCTCGTCCGCAGCCTGGCCGAGCGGCTCGCCCAGGTGGGGCGCCTGTCCTACCTGGGCGATCTCGGCTACCGGTCGGGCCCGCCGGGGCGGCAGTTCAACAGCGCGCAGCGCGTCCAGGCGATCAGGGGCACCCTCGCCATGCCCGCCGCCCTGGGCCCGGCCGTCGCCGGGGCCGGTGGCCCGGTCCTGCTGGTCGACGACCTGGTCGACACCGGCTGGACGATGACGCTGGGAGCCGCGATGCTCCGCCACGCCGGGGCCCCGGCCGTGCTGCCCCTCGCCCTCGCGGTCACCAGCTAGGGGCCGGTCGGGCGCCCGACGTACCGGTCGGGTGCCCGACGGGAGCCCGGTCAGGAGGAGGCGTGGCTCCCAGGAGCGCGCGGTCTCCAGGAAGGGACGCGGTCCTCGGAAATGCGTGATTCTCAAGGAGGCGCCGCTCCCAGGAGGGCGCGGCCTTCGGGAGAAGGCGGCCTCAGGAAGGCGCGAGCCCAGGCGGGCGCCCCTCAGGAAAGCCCGAGGCCGACGTAGTCGTAGTCGGAGAAGGCGTGGCTGACGTGCACGTTCGTCAGGCGCTTGCCGCGGAGCAGGACGCGGGTGTCCCACTGGACGGGCAGCACGACGGCCTGCTCCATGACCGTGCGGTCGACCCGCGCCCACAACTCCTCGCGCCGGCCGGGGTCGAGCTCGGCGCCCGCCTGGTCGATGAGATAGTCGGCCTCGGGCAGGCGCACGCTCACGTTGAACGACAGGCCGTCCTCCAGGATCTCCCGGCTGTCGGCCAGGTACGGCAGGTAGCTGCCGCCCTCCGGCCAGTCGGCGGTCCAGGCCCGGATGGACAGGCCGATCTTCTCCTTCCTCAGGAAGGAGGGGCTGCCGCCGTGCTGGGCCGTGTGGTCGGCCTGGGACATGCCCCTGAGCGTGAGCCGGATCCCGACGCGTCCCAGGGCCGTCCTCAGCGCCTCGGCGGCCTTGCGCTCGGCGGGCTGCGCGGCCCGGAAGACGATCGTGGCCGCGAAGCCGCCGGGCCGCCCGCACGCGGCCAGCTGCCCGCGAGCCCCGGCCACGTCGCCCTTGCCGGTCTGGTACAGGTTTAGCGGGCGGTGCCCGGAGATGGTCGGCGGGAGCAGCCCGGTGGCGATCGTGCCCGCGCGCAGGCCGCGTCCGTAGGCGTCGCGCAGGGCCTCCCGGTCCGCCGCGGCGAACACGGCCCTGCGGCAGGCCACGTTGTCGAAGGGCAGCACCTGCGGGTTGATCGCGACGTACCGCAGCCATCCGATCGTGGGCGCGTCGGCCCGCGCCCTGAGCGCGGGGTCGGCCGCGATCCGCTCGGGCAGGTTCGCGCTCGCGCCCGAGTCGAGGTCCAGGTCGAGGTCGCCGGAGACGAGGCCCTTGTCGACGGCGTCCTGCTTCATGGCGAAGGTGATCTCGTAGCGGTCGGGCAGCGCCCGGCGGTTCGGGTCGGCCGCCGCGGACCAGTGGGGGTTGCGGACCAGGACGAGCCGTTTGCCCGGCTCCGCGCTCTCGAACCTGTAGGGACCCGAGGAGAGCACGCGCTTCTCGTACGCCGCGCCGGTGTCCTTCGCCTCGGGGACCGGCATGGTCTGGGGGACCTGGGCGACGTGGTCGAACGCCCCGTGGGGTTTCCTGAGGTGGAACACGACGGTCCGGTCGTCCGGGGTCCGGATCGCCCCGTCGGTGTCGGCCTTCGGCGACGCGAAGTAGCCCCGGTAGCCCGAGGGCAGGTTCAGCAGCTGCTCGAAGTGGTACGGGCCCCGGCTGAGCGTGTCCTTGCCGATCGCGCGGAGCACCGCGTGCTTGACGTCCGCGGCGACGATCGGCGTGCCGTTCTCGTACTTCAGGCCCTCCCTGAGCCGGTACGTCCACGTCCTGCCCCCGTCGCTGGGCACGCCGAGGCCCTCCGCCAGGTCGCCCACGAGTTCCCGGCCCCCGGCGCCGGGGACGGGCCGGTACATCGTCAGCGAGCGCCCGTAGAGCCGCGCGACGTTCCACAGCGACGGGTAGTAGGTGTTGCCCGGGTCGAAGGAGTCGGCGACGAAGCCCGCGCCGAACCGCATCGTGCCGCCCTTGCGCGCCGATGGGTTGACGACCGAGGCCGAGGCGGCGTCGAAGCCGGTCGGCGCGGGTTTCGGCGTCACCCGCGGGACGGCGGCGGGCTCGCCGGACGGCAGGACCAGCCAGGTGGCGACGCCCAGCACGCAGGCGGCCCCCAGGGTCACGAGGACGGCGAGGATCCGGGGACGCCCGGCCGTACCGGCGAGGCGGGCGAGGTGGGTGAACCGGGCGAACCGGCCGGGTGACGGCGAGGAGAACCCGGTGGAGGGCGTCGCGGGGGACGATTCCCGCGAAGGCGCGGGAGACGGTTTCCGGGAAGACGAGGGAGACGATTCCCGGGGAGACACGGAGGGCGATTCCCGGGAGGGCGCGTAGGGCGGTTTCCGGGAGGGCGCGGAGGACGACGAAGGCGCGGAGGGTGGGGCGGGGGATCGGGCGGGGACCGGTGCGCGGCCGGGCAGGGGAGCCGGTGCCGGGAACGCGGCGGAGGACCCCGGCGCGCGGCGCGGAGGGGGAGCCGTTGCCGGTGCCGGACCCCCGGCGGAGGGCTCCGGCGCGGAGGATCCCGGCGCGGGGGGAGGGAACGTTCCCGAGGCCGGCGCGGGACCTCCGGACGCGTTCAGCAGCATGTCCAGCACGTCGGCCGAGCCGGGCCGGGACCGGGGGTCCTTGGTGAGGGCGGCGTCCAGCAGCGGGCGCAGCGACTCCGGCACCCCGGACAGGTCGGGTTCGGCGACGAGGATGCGGCGCATCACCACGGCCAGGTTGCCCAGCCCGAACGGCGGCCGCCCGGTCGCCGCGAACACCATGGTCCCCGCCCAGGCGAACACGTCGCCCGCCGGTCCGACCTCCTGCTCGTGGAACTGCTCGGGCGCCATGTAGGCGGGCGTGCCGACCAGGTCCGTGGTCAGGCTGTACGCGGAGTCCAGCGCTTTGGCGATGCCGAAGTCGATGACGCGGGGACCGTCGGGCCCGAGCAGGACGTTGCTGGGCTTGAGGTCGCGGTGCACGATCCCGGCGCGGTGGATCGCGGACAGCGCGGTGGCGGTGGCGACGGCCAGCCTGAACAGCGCGTACTCCTCGCGCGGGCCCTCCCGGGACACCACCTGCTGCAGCGACTCGCCGTCGACGTACTCGCTCAGGATGTACGGCCGGTCGCCGGTGGCGTCGGCCTGCAGCACCCGGGCGGTGCAGAACGGGGCGACCCGCCGGGCGGCGTCGGCCTCCCGCTGGAAGCGCCGCTTGGCGTGCGCGTCGTCGGAGAGCCTGGCGTGCAGCACCTTGAGCGCGACGCGTTCTCCCGAGGGCGTGCGCGCCAGGTAGACCACGCCCTGGCCGCCCTCGCCGAGGAATCCGACCAGCAGGTGCGGGCCGATCCGCTCCGGGTCACCCGGCCGCAGGGGGCGGGGCTCCGGCATGCGTCACTCCAGGGGGTCGCCGCGAACATGGTCCGGCCACAGTATTGGATCCCCGGCAGGAGCGGAAAATCCGGAAACACCCTTCGAGGGGGGTTCAGAGGCGGGGCCGGGCGCCCAGGTGCGAGATGGCCCGGGAGGCGAGGTGGCAGCCGGAGGCGAGGGCCTCGGCCGGGGGCTTGCCGCCGAGCCAGGCGGGCAGGAAACCGGCGGTGAAGGCGTCACCGGCACCGGTGCCGTCGACCACGCGCTCCACCGGCTCGGAGGGGACCCTGATCGGGTCGGGGCGGTTGTTGGCGTACCAGAGCGCGCCCTCGTCGCGGAGCTTCACGACGACCTGCGGGAACCAGGCGGTGAGGACCTTGGCCGCGGCGCCGGGGTCGTCGCGGCCGGTGAGGACCTTGGCCTGGTCGGCGTTGGCGAACAGCAGCTTGGCGCTCTGCGTCCACTCCAGGAAGGGCTCGGCGCCGGTGCGCTCCAGCGGCGCGGAGGAGGAGCAGTCGACCGAGACGGACATCCCCGAGCGGCGGGCCATCTCCAGGGCGGCCATGCCGGCGTCGCGGGAACCCTCGTTGATGAGGGTGTAGCCGGACAGGTGCAGGTGCCCGCCCTGGGAGAACAGGTCGCGGGGCAGGTCCTCGGGGGACAGGGCCGCGTTCGCGCCGGGGTCGGACAGCATGGTGCGCTCGCCCTTGTGGGTGACGAGCACCACGCAGGTGCCGGTCGGGCGCTCGGGGTCCATGACGAGGCGGGCGTCGACGCCGTAGCCCATCAATTCCATGTCGCGGTTACGGCCCGTGATGTCGGCGCCGCGCCGCCCGATGAAGGCGACCTCGGTGCCCTCGACGGCGAGCCAGGAGGCGATGTTGGCACCCGAACCACCGCCGTGCATGGTGACGATCGCCGGTGTGTCGCTGGCCCTGGCCAGCGGGTAGCGAGCCCGCGCGACCGCGTCGGTCATGAGATCGCCCACCACGACCACCCGCGTCATGATGTCACCACCTTGCTGCCTTCGATGCCGACGTGCCTCTAGACATGCTTCAAGCCATACCTCTGGTCGTGCCTCTAACCGCGAAAAACTTAACAGCTTCCGGCCAGCGTATGGGGTCTTGACCGGACACCGGACCAGAGTCGATGCACAAGCGTTGCGTGAATCCGTCCGGGTGGTCTGTCAGATGAGATTCGCGTCTACTCTCGGGACTGTGGAGGCTGCTCAGTATCCCGCTCACTGGGAGGCGGACGTCGTCCTGTCGGACGGCGGCACCGCCCACGTACGCCCGATTCGGCCCGCCGACGCCGACCGGTTGCGTTCCTTCTACGGCCGGCTGTCCGACGAGTCGATCTACTTCCGCTTCTTCGGTCCCCGGCCGAGGCTGTCGGAGCGGGAGATCACCTGGTTCACCAACGTCGACTACGAGAGCCGCGTGGCGCTGATCGCCACGATCGGGACCGAGATGGTGGCGGTCATCCGCTACGACCGGATCGAGCCCGGCGAGGCCGAGGTCGCCTTCCTCGTCGAGGACGCCCACCAGGGCCGGGGGGTCGCCTCGGTGCTCCTCGAACACCTCGCCGCCACCGCCAGGGAGAAGGGCATCGCCCGCTTCGTCGCCGACGTGCTGCCCGCCAACCAGAAGATGATGGCGGTGCTCAAGCAGGTCGGCTACACCGCGCAGAGCCGCTTCGCCGACGGCGTGGTCAGGATGACCCTCGACCTCACCCCGACCGAGACCGCGCAGGAGGTGACCGCCTCCCGCGAGCACCGCGCCGAGTCCCGCTCCATCGAACGGCTGCTCTCCCCGGGTTCGGTGGCGGTCGTGGGAGCGGGCCGCGAGCCGGGCGGCATCGGCCAGACCGTGCTGCGCAACCTGCTCGGTGCCGACTTCGCCGGGCCGGTCTACCCCGTGCACCGCGAGGCGCGGGCCCTCGCGGGGGTGCGGGCCTACCCGAGCGTGACGGCCATCGACGGAGAGGTGGACCTCGCCGTGCTCGCCGTACCCGCCGACGGGGTGATCGAGGTGGTCAAGGAGTGCGCGGAGAAGGGCGTGCGCGGGCTGATCGTGGTCTCCTCCGGGTTCGGCGAGACCGGCCCCGAGGGCCGGGCCAGGCAGGACGAGCTGGCGCGCATCGCCCGCGCGTACGGCCTGCGGGTCGTCGGCCCCAACTGCCTCGGCGTCGCCAACACCGACCCCGCGGTACGGCTGAACGCCACCCTCGCCGCGACCCTCCCCGGGCTCGGCCGGGTCGGCTTCTTCAGCCAGTCGGGCGCCCTGGGCACCGCGCTGCTGCAGCGGGTGGCCCAGCGCGGCATGGGCATCTCCTCGTTCGTCTCCGCGGGCAACCGCGCCGACGTGTCGGGCAACGACCTGCTGCAGTACTGGGAGGAGGACCCGCGGACCGACGTGATCCTGCTCTACCTGGAGTCGCTGGGAAACCCCCGCAAGTTCGCCCGCCTCGCGCGGCGCATCTCGCGCCGCAAGCCGATCGTGGTCGTCAAGAGCGGCGGCACCACCCAGGACGTGCCCACCGGCCACGCCGCGCCCGTGCTCGGCCTGCCCGACACCGCGCTCAGCGCGCTGTTCGAGCAGGCGGGGGTGATCAGGGTCGACGACCTGATCCAGCAGTTCGACGTGGCGCAGCTGCTGGCCTACCAGCCGCTGCCCGCCGGGTCCAGGGTCGGCCTGGTCAGTAACTCCGACGCGATGGCGCTCCTCGCGGCCGACGCCTGCGTACGGGTGGGCCTGGAGCCCCGGCCACCGGTCAACCTCGGCGCGCGGGCCTGCCCCGAGGAGTTCGGCGAGGCCCTCACCTCGGTGATCCCGGACGTGGACGCCGTGGTCGCGATCTACATGCCGCCCATCCCCGGCGACGGCGCGAAGGTCGCCGCCGAGCTGCTGCGCGCCTCCCGCGACTGCGGCAAGCCGGTGCTGGCCACCTTCGAGGGCAGGATCGGCATGCTCGGCGAGCTGCGGGTCGGCACCGGCACCGGCACCGGCACCGTGCCCGGCCGGGGCTCCATCCCCTCGTACGCGGCGCCCGAGGAGGCGGTCCGCGCGCTCGCCCACGTCGTACGGCACGCGCGCTGGCTGGAGCGGCCCGCGGGAGTGCCCGAGGAGATCGAGGGCGTCGACACCGGGGCCGCGCGCGACCTCGTGCTCGCGACGCTCGGAGACGCCCCGGCCAGGATCGACGCCTCGGAGCTGCTCGCCTGCTACGGGGTGGAGGTCTGGCCGTCGGAGACGGTCGAGTCGCCGGAGGAGGCCGTCGAGGCGGCGTCGAGGCTCGGCTGGCCGGTCGTGCTGAAGGCGGCGGGCCCCGAGGCGGCCATGCGCGCCGGGACCGTGCGCCTCGGGCTGTCCGGCCCAGACGGGGTGCGCGACGCCTACGCCGACCTGACGCGCCAGCTCGAACCGGAGGCCGTGCTCACGGTGCAGCGGATGGCCCCGCAGCCCGCGGTGCCGACCGTGGCCGGGGTGATGGACGACCCGGCCTTCGGCGCGGTGGTCTCCTTCGGGCTCGGCGAGATCACCGCCCGGCTGCTGCGCGACGAGGCGTACCGGCTCGCCCCGCTGACCCGCGAGGACGCCGCGGCACTGGTGCGGTCGCCGCGCGCCGCGCCCCTCCTCCTCGGCGAGTACGGCTACCCGCCGGTCGCCGTCGAGGCCCTGGAGGACCTGCTGATCCGGCTCGGGCGGCTGGCCGACGACCTTCCCGAGGTGGCGCGGCTCACCCTCGACCCGGTGCTGGTGGGGGAGTCCGGGGTGATCGTGCTGGGCGCCCGCGCCGTGCTCCGCAGCCACGAGGGCCCGCGCCCCGACGGCGGCCCCCGGCGCCTCGGTTAGGCCGTCTCCCACGGCTCACCGGCTCACCGGGCTTGCGGGGTCGCGGGGTCACCGGTCCGGGCGTGCCGCCGGTCGCCGGTGGGCGCGAGGGGCTTCCTTCGATCCGCCCGATGGCGCGAGACGGAACCTTTTAGTCCGTCCGCGGGGTCGCGGAGACGATCTGGACCGTGCTGGCGACGGTGGCGGGCGCGGGACCGGTCTCCATCGCGGTCTCCGCGCCGGGGGCGGTCCTGTCCACGCGGCCGCCCATGCGGTCCTGGGCGGTGTGGACGGCCCTGCCGGACGCGGTCAGCGTCCCCGAGGCGTCCCGCGACACGGTCACGCCGACCGTGATCCGGGGAAGCTGGAAGCCGGGGGCGGCCAGGTCACGCGTACCGCAGCCGACGATCCCGGCCGTGATCCGGCACTTCCAGCCCGTACCCGAGGCGCTCACCGGGGTCAGGCCGGAGGGGAAGAGATAGGTGACCTCGGTCGGACCGGTGATCCCGGCGTAGCCGGGGGCCGCGGTGATGTCGATGGAGAACGTTCCGGCGCCGCCCGCCTCGAACGGGCCGTCGTGAACCGTGGTGAGGATCAGGTCGCGGGGGAGGCGCGTCCCCGAGGCGGCCGGGCCCACGGCGGTCGCCGCGGCGGTGGTCATGGCGGCCGTCACGACGGTCACCGGGACGGCCGCCACGAGGCGCGAGAGCCAGGCCCGCCACGCGGGCCGGACCCGCCGCGCTGAATCCGGTCGTGCCGCCCCGCTATCGGGTCGTACCGCCTCGCCATCGGATCGCGTCACCTTGCCTTGCTCCGCCGATTCCGGCCGCGTCACCCCGCCTCGCTCCGCCGAATCGGGCCGCGCCACCCCGCCTCGTCCGGCTGAATCCGGCTGTGTCACCCCGCCTCGTTCCGCTGGACCCGGTCGCGTCACCCCGCCTCGTTCCACCGAATCCGGTCGTGCCGCCCCGTCTCGTCCTGCTGAATCCGTGTCTTCACCGGCCATATTCCCTCGCCCCCGATTGCGGGTGGAATCACCGTTTCCGGCATTGTTTTCCGGCACGGCGAGAAGCATTCCCGGATATGTCAAACAAGGCGGGGAATGCGGAGAATCGCCCGTTACCCCTGTTCGGTACGGCACGCGCACGCCACCGCTACTGCTCCCGGTAACCCCGATGCGATCACGCGAAACCGATCGAAGGGTAAAACCACGGGCCGGGAAGGGCTTCCGGCGGCCTCTGGATCACCTCCGATGGGGCTTTCCCGGCCGGAAGAAGCCGATGGCGGGCCGCATCACGATTTGCACCGCGGGCCGAAGCTCACGTGCTCCCGGTGAAAGCGCTGCCCCGGACAGGGCAGGATGGACCCATGAGGGAAACCCGACTCTCGTCCGCCGGCCTGCGCGACGCCATCGACCGCAGTGGCTACTATCCCGACCTGGTCGCCGACGCGGTCGATTCCGCGCTCGGCAAGGAGCAGGTGGGCGCCTACGTCGTGCACCACGAGGCCACCTTCGACCCGGCCATGGAGGTGCGCAGGCACGTCACCGTGCTGGTGCTCTCCCCGACGCGGCTGCTCGTCTGCCACACCGACGAGCACCCGCCGGTGGAGGGGGTGTCGGCGTCCCACGCCTCCACGACCACCGAGGCCGTGCGCCTCAGCCGGATCCAGTCGGTCGCGGTCACCCGGGTCGTCCCCGATCCCGCCTCCTACGTGCCGGGAGTGCCGCCCACGGAGGTCACGCTCACCATCGGCTGGGGGGCCATCTCCCACGTCGACCTGGAGCCGGCCACCTGCGGCGACGAGAACTGCGACGCCGACCACGGATACACCGGCGCGATCACGGCCGACGACCTCTCCCTGCGGGTGAGCGAGGCGGCCGACGGGCCGGAGGCCGTCTCCCACGTGCTGGCCTTCGCCAAGGCACTGTCGGAGGCCACCGCCCGCACCGCCTCGTGAACCCCCTGGTCCCCGCGTACGGGACGGCCTCGCTCGCGGACCTGTCCTCCTCGCTGCTCGCCGCGGTCGGGGTGGACGGCGACAACCCGCTGGGCCTCGTCCCGGCCGGGCGGGTCCTGCTGTTCCTCGTCGACGGCATGGGCGCCGAGCTGCTCCGCGCCCACCCCGGCGTCGCGCCGTTCCTGTCCTCCCTGTCCGGAGGGGTGTCCGGCGGGGTGCTCACCGCGGGCTTCCCCGCCACGACCGTGACCAGCCTGGGCACCCTCGGCACCGGCATGCCGCCGGGCGGGCACGGCATGCTCGGCTACCAGCTCGCCGTGCCCGGCGCCGGATACCTGCTCAACTGCCTGCGCTGGACCGCCCCGGGCCCCCTCGTCGAGCCCGATGAGTGGCAGCCCACCCCGACCGTCTACGAGCGCGCGGCGGCGGCCGGGGTCCCGGTCAGCTACGTCGGCCCGGCCAAGTTCGAGACCACCGGCTTCAACCGGGCCGTCTACCGGGGCGTGCGCTTCGTCGGCGCCGACGAGGTCGACGACCGGATCGCCGGGGTCCGCCGCGCGCTGGCCGCCGGGCCCCGGGCCCACGTCTCGGTCTACTACGGCGACCTCGACTCCACCGGCCACCTCACCGGCTGGGGCTCCCCGGCCTGGCTCGGCCAGCTCGCCCTGGTCGACCGGATGGCCGAGCGGCTGGCGGAGACGCTCCCCCCTGGCTCGGCGATGTACGTCACCGCCGACCACGGCATGATCAACGTCGCCGACCGCGTCGACGTCGACACCCTCCCCGAGCTGCGCGAGGGCGTCACCCTGTTCGGCGGGGAGGCCAGGGCCCGCCACCTCTACACCGCCCCCGGAGCCTCGGCGGCGGTCCTCGACACCTGGCGCGACGTCCTCGCCGGGAAGGCGTGGGTGGTGTCCCGGGAGGAGGCGGTCGAGTCCGGCTGGTTCGGGCCCGAGATCCGCCCGGAGTGGCTGCCCAGGATCGGCGACGTCCTCGCGGTGCCGTACACCGACTGCGCCATCGTCGCCTCGGTCGCCGAGCCGCACGAGGCGGGGTTCCTCGGCTGTCACGGCTCGCTGACCCCCGCCGAGCAGTACGTCCCCCTTCTCGAGGTCAGCACCCGTTGACATCCCCCCACGGCCCAAGCCGGGATCTTCACGCTGGAGGTATTCGATGAGCACGCTGATCACCCCCGCCGAGCTGGCGGGCCTGTCCGGGGTGAGCGTCCTCGACGTGCGCTGGAAGCTCGCCGTCCTGCCCGCGGGCCCGGCCGGGATCGACTCCTACCGCGAGGGGCACATCCCCGGCGCGGTCTTCTGCGACCTGGAGACCGACCTCGCGGCCCACCCCGGGCCGGGAGGCGAGGGGGGCCGCCACCCGCTGCCCTCCGCCGAGGCGTTCCAGGAGGCGATGCGCCGGCTCGGCGTGTCCGGCTCCCGGACCGTCGTCGTCTACGACGGGGCCGACTCCACCGCGGCCGCCGCCCGCGCCTGGTGGCTCCTGCGCTACTTCGGCCACCCCGACGTGCGGGTCCTCGACGGCGGCCTGCGCGCCTGGGTCTCCGAGGGCCTGCCGGTCTCCACCGAGGAGGGCCGCCCCGAGCCCGGGGACTTCGAGGCGCGGCCGGGCGGGATGCCGGTGCTCGACGCCGCGCGGGCCGGCGAGCTCGCCGCCGACGGGGTGCTGCTCGACGCCCGCGCCGCCGAGCGCTACCGGGGCGAGGTCGAGCCGATCGACCCGGTCGCCGGGCACGTCCCGGGCGCGGTCAGCGCCCCCACCGGCGAGAACGTCGACCCCTCCGGCCGCTTCCATCTGCCCGACTTCCTGCGCGAACGCTTCAACACCCTGGGCGTCGTCCCCGGAGTGGAGGTCGGCGCCTACTGCGGATCCGGCGTGACGGCCGCGCACGAGGTGCTGGCCCTGGAGGTGGCCGGCATCCCGGCCGCGCTCTACGTCGGGTCGTGGTCCGACTGGGTGACCGACCCCTCCCGCCCGGTCGCCACCGGCTGACCCTCCCGGACGGCCGACGCCTCCCGGCCGGCCGTCACCGGCTGACCGGCTCCTCGGAGTCGGTCAGCCCCACCGGCCGCTCCGGATGACCGGCCTCTCCCGGCCGGTCGCCGTCCACCGGCCGCTCCTCACCTACCGGCCGGTTCCTCCGGGCCGGTCGCCGCCGGCAGGTCCCCGTACCCGAAGCAGACGAAGCCCGCCACGCCGGTCTTCCCGCTCGCGAGGGCCAGCGCCCGCGCGGGCGGGTCACCGGCGGCCAGTGCCCCGTGGAAGGCGGTCATCAGCGTCAGCGTCTCCTCGTCGCGCACCGGCACCAGGCTGGCCACCACGCACCGCGTCCCCAGCGACAGGAACGTGCCCGCCAGCCCCAGGGGCGCCCCGTCCGCGGGGGCGTGCGCCATCCCCGCGTCGCACGCCGACAGCACCACCAGCGCGGGCGGGGTGCGCAGCCGCAGCAGGTCGTACGCCATCAGCGGGCCGTCGTCGAGGTCGATGCTCGACAGCAGCGGGCTGCGCGGGGAGAACATCCCGTGCGCGGCCAGGTGGGCCACGTCGGCCCGCTCCAGGGCCGCCATCACCTCCGCCCGCCGCGCCGCCACCCGCTCGGTCCCCGGATGGCACTCGCCGACCATGCGGGCCTCGGCCTCCGCGCACCGCAGCCCCGGTCCCGCCACCGCCACCGGCGCCGGAGCCCCCCTGCCGTCCCGTACGGCCGGCACCCGCCATCCGGCCAGCCAGGCGGCGGCGCTGGCCGCCACGGTCACCGGCCGGTCGGCGTTCATCGGCAGCAACGGCCAGGGCAGGGTGTGCAGCGTCCCCGTCGGCACGACCACCAGCGGCCGGTCGCCCAGCCGGTCGCGCAGCGGGCCGAAGAGGAGCCGCTCCAGCTCCGCGGCCTCCGCGCCGGGCTCGGGGGCGCTCCCGTCGAGCAGGTGCGTCCTGCGCAGCCCGTACCGGAGGCGGACGGTGGCCTCGGCGACGGCGGGGAACGGGCCGAGGCGGCGCAGCGTCACGCGGTCCCGGGTGACCACGACGGCGGCCAGGTCACCCTCGTGGCGGACGAACTCCACCAGGACCGACTCCCCGAGCGCCGCCCGCAGCGCGGCCAGGCCGGGCGCGAGCGGGCGGCCGGCGCCCCCGGTGACCGCCCGCCACCGCTCGGCCCAGGCCAGGACCGCGCGGCCCCGCCCGGTCCGCATGGCCAGGGCCAGCCCGAACCCGGCCAGCGGCTCACCGGCCCTGGCCGCGTGCGCGCGTACCACCGGATCCTCGAACGTTCTCGTCCCCGCGCCCACCTCCGCCAGCCCGGCCAGCACCGCGGCGAACGCCCCTCTGCGGTCTCCCGCCAGGGACCGTCGCAGCGCCGTCGCCTGGAGGGCGACCACCCCGCGGCCCGGGCGGGCCAGGAGGGCGAGCTGGTCCTCGGCGGACGGCCGGTCGCCCAGCCCGAGCGACACCTCGGCGGCGGTGAGCCTGAGCGCCGCCGAGGTGTCCCCGTGCCCGGCGGCGTCGAGGGCGTCGGCGCACGAGAGCATCGCCGCGGGCAGCTCCGCCGTGGGCGGGTCCAGCGCGAGCCGGGCCCGCAGGACGATCTCGTCGGCGACCGGGACCAGCACCGTCCGCCCCTGCGCGGCCAGCTCGCGGGCGGCGAGCTCCGCGCTCTCCCGGGCGCGGCGCGGATCGCCGGTGCGCAGCTCGACCCTGGCGAGCAGGAGGAGGGCCTCGGCCAGGGCCGTGCCGGCGCCCGCCGCCGCCAGCTCGGGCACGGCCATCTCCAGCAGCACCCGCGCCTCGCCGGGCAGATGGGCGCCGACCAGGGCCTCGGCCAGGTCACACCGCACCGTCGCCAGCCGTTCCGGGAAGCCGACCAGGATGCTCTCCGCGCGCCGGTAGGCGCTGAACGCGGCGGGCAGGTCACCGCGCCGCGCCGCCAGGAACGGCAGGTTGCCCTCGGCGAGCGCGAGGACGTGTTCCAGGCCCGAGTCTCTCGCCAGCTCCGCGCACCGGCTCAGGTCGGCCTCCGCCGCCCCGAACTCCCCGAGGAACACCCGTGCGAGACCGCGGTTCAGCATCGCCCCGGCGAGGAACCTGACGTCGCCGCCGAGGACGGGAACGGCCCGGTCGCAGTGGTCGACGGCCTCGCGGTAGCGGCCGAGCCGGGCCAGGGCCACGGCCCGGTGCACGCCGAGCTTGCCCACCTCGGCCGGGGTCAGGCCGGGCTCGGCGTCCGCGGCGACGGCCAGCGCCTGTTCCGGGTGCCCCAGCTCCGTGCGGACGTGGACCAGCGACAGCCGTGCCTGGGCCGCCCGGTGCGGCAGCCCCGCCGAGAGCGCGATCCGTACCGCCCGGCGCAGCCGCTCCTCGGCGAACGGAAGGTCGCCCAGCTCGCGCGCCGCCACCGCCAGCGCCCGGTGCGCCACCGCCTCGGCCTCGCAGTGCCCGCACCCCGAGACCCGGCCCGCGATCGCGCCACCGTCGGGACCGCCCTCGAAATCGCGCTCCGGGGCGTCGCCGAGCGGTACGTGACTTCCTGAGCCACGCTCCGGGGCATCGCCGACCGGTGAACCATCCTCCGAGCCACGCCCCGGGACGCCGTCGGTCGGCGTGCCGCCGTTCTGAACGCCACTCGGGGCACCCGCCGGGCCGGTCCGGCCGACCGTCTCCCGGCCGACCGCCTCTCGGCCGACCGCCTCTCGGCCGACCGCCTCTCGGCCGACCGTCTCCCGGCCGACCGTCTCCCGGCCGACCGTCTCCCGGCCGACCGCCTCCCGGCAGGACGCCGGAAGCGCGGCGAGCGCGGTGAGCACGGTGCGGGCGAGCGCGAGGGCGCGGGCCGGGTCGCTGCCCGAGAGGTCGACCGCGTGCTCGGCGGCGGCGAGCGCCTCGTCGGCGGTCACCTACGGGCGGATCCGGGTCCAGCTGGTGACCACGGGGGAGCCCTCGGGCCGGTGGCACACCACGCTGAACCAGCCCGGCGGCAGGCCGGTGACGGCGAACTGGCCCGTCGGGGACAGCGCGCGCGACTCGGTGAGGTGCAGGGTGCGGACCTCGACCAGCGTGCCCGCCTCGGGACAGGGGGAGATCTGGCCCGCCAGGTCGACCAGGCCGTCCAGCGAGGTGACCTCCAGCTCCACCGTGAGCCCGCCGGCGGTGAACCTCAGCAGCCGGGGCTCCTCGGCGGACCGGACGCCTCGCGGCACGGGCGTGGCCACGGGACGGGCCGTGGTGGCCTCGGGCAGCCGCAGGCCGAAGGCCGCGCGGGCGGCGGTCGTCACCCGCGCGGGCACCGGGTCACTCCCCGAGGCCAGGCGCAGCGCGGCTATCAGGGACTCGTCGTCGATCGCCGTCGGATGTCGTGTCACGGTGTCGCCTCCCGGGCGGTGAGCAGGGTGCGGAGTCGGTTCAGGCAGCGGCCCCGGGTGGGGCCGTAACTGCCGCTGGGCATGCCCAGGCGCCCGGCCAGCTGGTGGACGCCCGCGTCGGGGGCCGTGGCCATCAGCCGGAACAGCGAGCGGCACGGCTCCTGCATCTCGTCGACGGCCTGCCACAGGCGGCGGCCCTCGTCGGCGCTCAGCACGGCCAGCGCGGGATCGGCGTGGGCGTGCCCGGCGCAGGCGGGGGCGGGGTGCGCGTGCTCGGCGTCCGCGGGGTCGGCGACCAGCCGCTCGCCCCGGTGCCGCCTGCTCAGCAGGGACGCCTCGCGCTTGGCCGTGGTGAACAGCCAGGGGCCGATCCTGTCGGGGTCGCGGATGGTGTGCAGGCTCTCCAGCAGCCGCAGCCAGGTGCCCTGCACCGCGTCGGCGGCGTCCGCCGGGCTCAGGTCGTAGGCGCGCGCGGCCGACCACAGCAGCCCCTGGAAACGGGTGACCAGCTCGTCCCAGGCCGCCTGGTCGTCCACCAGGATGGCGTCAAGCGTGTGCTGGTCGCCCACCGCACCTCCATGACCGCGTAGAACACTCAGAGTGTTCGCGTGAAGACTTTGGGTGAGACTTTAGCCGGGCGTGGGCACGACGACTCCCAAATCGGGGATCCGCCTGGTTCCCGACGGGGCGAGGACGTGCTTCACCGCCTCCTGGGCGGGCCGGTCCGCGCACGCCGCGGCGATCGCCCCGCTCACCAGGGCGGTGGCGAAGGAGGTCCCGCTCCAGCGCGCGTAGCCCTGGAACGCCCCGTGCTCCAGGAAGGTGCTGGACAGCCACTCGCCGCGGGCGCACGCGTCCACCCACGGGCCGTACGCCGAGAACGGGGCCCTCGCCTCCCCTCCGGCGTCCAGCGCCCCGACGGCGATCACCCCGGGGGACGCGGCGGGCCAGAAGGGGCGGTCGGAGGCGGTGTTGCCCGCGCAGGCGACCGTGACCGTGCCGGTCAGTCCCTCCAGGGCGGTCTCCACGAGCGGGGAGGGCAGGTCGTCGAAGGTGTGCCCGCCGAAGGACAGGTTGAGCACCCGGGGCGGTTCGGCCCGCAGCCGTCCCAGGACGTGCAGCAGCCCGGCCTCGTCCCCGACCCCGTGGCCGTCCAGCACCCGGATCGGCCGCAGGTGCGCGAGCGGGGCCGAGCGCAGGATCAGCCCGGCGACGAACGTGCCGTGCCCCGCCTGGAGGTCCAGCTCGCCGTCGCCGTCCGAGTCGGGGGTCTCGGCGGCCTCCCGTCCCCGTTCCAGGAACCACGGCCTCTCCTGCCACCAGGGGTGCTCCGCCACGCCGGTGTCGGCGAGCGCCACCGTCACGGCGCTCGCCGGGGGCCCGGCCGGGACGGGCTCGGGAGCCGGGAGGGCGGCGCTGGGGAAGGGGCGGGAGGCCGGGCCCCCGAAGTAGAGCGGCTGGCCCGTCAGGACGTGGTTGGGGGAGGCCCGGACGCCCCGGGCCCGTACCGACGCCACGAGGTCGCAGACGTCCACGCCCGGTGAGAGCCGCACCCGGTAGATTCCCCCGGTCTCGGTGACGGCGTCGGCCCAGCGGGCGGTGGCCACGAGGCCCGAGGCGTCGGTGAGCAGCTGGCCCTTCCTGATCAGGGTGGGTGAACCGGGAATGGGTTCGACCCGTTCGATACCGGTATTCATCTGGTCCTCCGGGGGCGATCACCAGTTCGTGGGGTTTTCCTCATGCCCGAGGATGCCCCGGCCAATTGTCCGCGCCGCAACATCTCGGTATGACCCCCCTCTGGTGCGGCGTCACAACCGACGGTAGTCTCTCCTTCAGTCACTTGTGATCATCCTGGTATGAGGCCGTTGGGGAAGGCGCACCTCGTACGAAACGGGAGGTCCGGTGTCTGCTCGTGGCGTGCTTTACGTCCACTCGGCTCAGCCTGCGCTGTGCCCTCATATTGAATGGGCGGTCGCAGGTGTCCTTGGCGTGCCCGTAGACCTGACCTGGACGCCGCAGCCGGCCGCGCCCGGTCATGTGCGCGCGCAGGCCGAGTGGGAGGCCCGTGTCGGTACCGCGGCGGCCATCACCTCGTCGCTGATGGGCTGGCAGCGGATCCGCTTCGAGATCACCGAGGACGCCTCACCGGGTGCCGACGGGACCCGGCACGCCTACACCCCCTCCCTCGGCGCCTTCACGGCCGTGGTCGGGGCCAACGGCGACATCCTGGTCCCGGAGGACCGGCTGCGCTCCGCGATGCTGATGGCCCGCCAGGGCCGGGTGGTGCTGGAGGAGGAGCTCGACCGCCTGCTGGGCAAGCAGTGGGACGCCGAGCTGGAGTCGTTCCGCTACGCGGGCGAGGGCGCTCCGGTCCGCTGGCTGCACGCCGCCGTCTGATCGGGCCCGTCCCGCCGACCCGGTCCGCCCTCTCGCGGAGGACGGCCGCCCCGGACACGGGTTTGGAACGTGCCCGGCGGCCGTCTTCGGTGTCTCCGGCGGCACGGAGGTGGCCCACGGCGATGCCCTCGCGATCGTTCGCGCGGCCGTCTCCGGCGGGACGGGGGTAGCCCACGGCGATGCCCTCGCGAGCGTTCGCTTCGCGGGACTCGTGCGCACGGCTCCCGTGAGCCGTCCGGCTTCGAGGGACGGGGGACGGCGTCACCGCGCGCAGACCTCTCCCGCCGCGGGGGAAGGGCGGCGGGAGAACGGGTGAGCCCCCGCCGGTGGGACCGGCGAGGGCTCGTCGGACGACCGTCAGAGAGGGATGTTGCCGTGGGCGCCCCTGGCGGGGGTCGCCTGGGCCAGGACCCTGGCGATGGCGCCCCGGGTCTCCTCGGGCTTGATGACCTCGTCGATCACGCCGAGCTCGATCGCCCGGTCGAGGCCGCCGGCGAGGATCTCGTGCTCCTCGGCGAGCTTGGCCTCCAGGGCGGCGCGCTCCTCCTCGGGGACGGCGGCGAGCTCGCGGCGCTTGAGGACGCGGACCGCGGCGACCGCGCCCATGACCGCGATCTGGGTCGTCGGCCAGCCGAACACCCTGGTCGCGCCCAGCGAGCGGGAGTTCATCGCGATGTAGGCGCCGCCGTACGCCTTCCTGGTCACCAGGGTGATCCGCGGTACGGAGGCCTCGGCGAAGGCGTGCAGGAGCTTGGCGCCCCGCCGGACCACGCCGTCGTGTTCCTGGCCGACGCCCGGCAGGTAGCCGGGGACGTCCACCAGGACGACCAGCGGCACCCCGAAGGCATCGCACATCCGGACGAACCGCGCGGCCTTCTCCGCCGAGGCGGAGTCGAGGCAGCCGCCCAGACGCAGCGGGTTGTTGGCCACCACGCCCACGGTCCGGCCCCCGATCCGGCCCAGGGTGGTGACGACGTTGGGCGCCCACTTGGCGTGCAGCTCCACGCCGGGCTCGTCGAGCAGGCCGGTGACGAGCGGCTTCACGTCGTAGGCGCGGCGCACGTTCTCGGGCAGCAGGCCGGAGAAGTCGACCTCCTCGACCTCGGCGCGCACCCGGCCCTGATGGCCGAGGAGCACCGCCAGGCGGCGGGCCTGCGCGTAGGCGTCCGTCTCGGTCTTGGTGACCACGTGGACGACGCCGCTTCGCTTACTGTGCGGCTCGGGACCGCCCAGGCCCGCCATGTCGATCTGCTCGCCGGTGACGCTGCGGACCACGTCGGGACCGGTGACGAAGATGCGCCCCTCGTCGGCCAGGATCACGATGTCGGTGAGCGCCGGGCCGTACGCGGCGCCACCGGCGGCGGGGCCGACGACCACGGACAGCTGCGGCACCACGCCGGAGGCGCGGGTCATCGCGGCGAAGACGCGGCCGACCGCGTGCAGCGACTCCACGCCCTCGGCGAGACGGGCGCCGCCGGAGTGCCAGACGCCGATGACGGGGACCCGCTCGCGGACCGCGACGTCGTAGGCGTGCACGATGTGCTCGCACCCCTCGCTGCCCATCGCGCCGCCCTGGACGCGGGCGTCGCTGACGAACGCGACGACCGGCACACCCTCCACGCGGCCCGTCGCGGCGAGGATGCCGCTGCGGTCGACCGGGGAGATCAGGCGCGCCGAGCCCTCGTCGAGCAGGGCGGAGAGACGTGTCTGGGGATCACGGGGATCGAGAGGGTCCTGTCCGGACTCCTCGCTCACCACCCTGTTGTCGAGCACGGTCATCAGCTACCTCCAGCGTGGAGATCCCGGATGTCGGTCCCGGGCGGGAAACGCGGCGCGTCGCCGCGCGGTGGTGGCAGGGTCGCGGCCACCCGGCGTCGGAAGCCGGGCCGCCGTACCTGCCGCTGGGCCGGTGGGCCGGTGGGATGTGAGGCCTGTGGAGGCCGTACGAGACCGCCGGCCGGTTTCCCGTCCCTCGCCGCCACCGGAACAGCGGCCGGAACGGTGACCGGGACAGTCACCGGAACAGCGACTGGAACGGTGAACAGGACAGCCATCGGGACAGCGACTAGAAAGATGAACGGGACAGCGTTCGCCCGCGAGGCGGGAAGGCCCGGCCCGTGAAGGGCCGGAGCCTCCCCGCTCGTGTTCACGGGAGGGAGACCGGCGCGGGCTCCCTGTCAGAGGGTGGTGAAGGCGACGTCAGAGGGTGGTGAAGGCGACGGCGACGTCGTGCCCGCCGAACCCGAAGGAGTTGTTGATCGCGGCGATCTGGCCGTCGGGCAGCGCGCGCGGCTCGTCGCGCACGATGTCGACCTCCACGCCGTCGTCGAGGTCGTCCACGTTGATCGTTCCAGGCGCGCGACGCTCGTGCAGCGCGAGGACGGTGAAGACGGACTCGATGCCGCCGGCCCCGCCGAGCAGGTGGCCGGTCATCGACTTGGTGCCGCTGACCAGGGGGTGGTCGCCGATGACCTCCTTGATCGCCATCGTCTCCACCACGTCGCCGGCCGGGGTGGAGGTGGCGTGCGCGTTCACGTGCTTGATGTCCTGGCCGGTGATGCCGGCGTCCTCCAGGACGCGGCGCATGGCCAGCATCACCCCGGCGCCGGTGGGCTCGGGCTGCGCGATGTGGTGGGCGTCGGCCGAGTAGCCGACACCGGCGGCCACGGCGTAGATCGTGGCGCCGCGCGCGAGGGCGTGCTCCTCGGACTCCAGCACCAGGATGCCCGCGCCCTCGCCGAGGACGAAGCCGTCGCGGCCCTTGTCCCACGGCCTGGAGGCGCGCTGCGGCTCGTCGTTGCGGGTGGACATGGCGCGCATGGCGGCGAAGGAGCCGATGTTCAGCGGGTGGATGGCCGCCTCGGTGCCGCCGGCCACGACCACGTCGGCCCGGCCGGAGCGGATCATCTCGATGGCGTACCCGATCGACTCGGCGCCGGTGGCACAGGCGCTCACCGTGGCGTGGACGCCGGCGCGCGCGCCGACCTCGATGCCGATCCAGCCCGCCGAGCCGTTCGGCATCAGCATGGGGACGGTGAACGGTGAGAGCCGCTGCCACCCCTTCTCCTTGAAGGTGTCGTAGGCGGCGAGGATCGTGGTGATGCCCCCGATACCGCTGCCCACGACGACGCCGAGCCGCTCGGGGTCGACCTTGTCGATCGCGGCGTGCGCCCACGCCTCCCGGGCCGCGACCAGGGCGAACTGCTCGGCCCGGTCAAGCCGCCGTGACTCCGGCCGGGGCAGGACCTCGGTCGGGTCCACGGCGGAGAAAGCGGCGAACTTCACCGGGACGGAGTCGACCCAGTCGGCGGTGATGGTGCTTACCCCCGACTGACCGGCGAGGAGCGCCGACCAGGTCGAGGCGACGTCTCCACCGAGGGGCGTGGTCGCGCCGAGCCCGGTGACGACGACACGTACCTGGCCTGTACTCACTGCTGCGCTCCTTGTGAATCGCTGGTCAAAACGGTCGGAGGGAGAAGCCGGGACGGCTCAGTTCTGGATGAAGTTGATGACGTCCTTGACGGTCTTGAGGTGCTTGAGCTGGTCGTCCGGGATCTCGACGCCGAACTCGTCCTGAGCGGCGACGGCGATCTCGACCATGGACAGCGAGTCGATGTCGAGGTCGTCGACGAAGCTCTTCTCCGGGGTGACCTCGGTGGCCGGGATCCCGGTGATCTCGTTGATGATCTTGCCGATGCCGGCGAGGATCTCCTGCTCGGTCAGAGCCATGTCGCGTGTTCTCCTTGCGATCGGTTTCTTCTGGTTTCCCGTACGGCGGGGCCGCGCGGAAGCTCTTGGGTGGTGCCTCAGGGGATCTCGATGACCTGGCCCGCGTAGGTCAGGCCCGCGCCGAAGCCCAGCAGCAGGGCGAGCCCGCCCGACCGCACCTCGCCGCGCTCGATCATCCGGGACAGGGCCAGCGGGATCGAGGCCGCGGAGGTGTTGCCCGCCAGGACGATGTCCTTGGCGACGACGGCGTTGTCCGCGCCGAGCTTGCGGGCGATCGTCTCGATGATGCGGAGGTTGGCCTGGTGGGGCACGAAGGCCGCGAGGTCGGCCGGGTCCACCCCGGCACGCTCGCAGATCTCCTGGGCGATGGGGTGAAGCGCGGTGGTCGCCCAGCGGAACACGGTCTGGCCCTCCTGGTGCAGGAAGGAGTCGCGGTCCTTGATGATGATCGCGTCGAACTTGTCGCCGGCGCTGCCCCACACGACGGGGCCGATGCCCGGGGTGTCGGAGGGGCCGACGACCGCGGCGCCCGCGCCGTCGGCGAAGATCACCGCGGTGGCCCGGTCGGTCCAGTCGATCCACTGGGAGAGCTTCTCGGTGCCGACGACGAGCACGTGGGTGGCCGAGCCCGCGCGGATCGCGTCGTTGGCGACCGCGAGCGCGTAGCAGAAGCCCGAGCAGGCGGTGTTGACGTCGAACGCGCCGGGGGCGTCGATGCCCAGCCGCGTCGCCACCCGGCCCGCGGCGTTGGGGATCTGCGTCTCCAGCGTGCAGGTGGCGACGATCACCAGGTCGATGTCGGAGGCCGCCAGGCCGCTCGCGGCGAGGGCCTTGCCGCCCGCCTGCACGGCCAGGTCGATCTCGGACTCGCTGTCCGGGGCGATCCGGCGCTCCTTGATGCCGACGCGGCTCTGGATCCAGGCGTCGTCGGTCTCCATGGTCGCCGACAGGTCGTCGTTGGTGACCACGTTGGAGGGCTGGTAGTGACCGAAGGCCAGGATCTTCGCGCCCGGGGCGCCCTGTGAGATCTTCATGCGTCGATCACCGTTCCTCATGCGACCCGAGGGCGGCTCTCGCGGCCTCCAGGTCGTCGGGGGTCTTCAGGGCGACGGTCGTCACCCCGCGCAGAGCACGCTTGGCCAGGCCGGTGAGCGTGCCGCCGGGGACAAGTTCGATCATCGTGGTGACGCCGCGCCCGGCCATCGTGGCCATGCAGGCGTCCCAGCGCACCGGGTTGGCGACCTGGGTGACCAGGCGCTCCATGAACTCGGCGCCGCTCGCGACCGCCGCGCCGTCGCTGTTGGACAGCAGCGTGACGGAGGGGTCGGCCGGTGTGAGGCCCGCGGCGGCCTCGCGCAGGCGGTTCGCGGCGGAGGCCATGTGCTCGGTGTGGAACGCGCCGGCGACCGACAGCGCGATCACCCGGACGCGGGCGGGCGGCTCGGCCTTGAAGGCGGCCAGCTGCTCCAGCGTGCCGCCGATCACGATCTGCCCGGCGCCGTTGATGTTGGCGGGGGTGAGCCCCTTGTCGGCGATGGCCGCGAGGACCTCCTCCTCGACGCCGCCGAGGACGGCGGCCATGCCGGTCTCGGTGATCGTCGCGGCCTTGGCCATGGCCTGGCCGCGCTCGCGGACGAGGCCGACGGCCTGCTCGGGAGTGATCACTCCGGCGAGGGCGGCGGCGGTGAACTCGCCCACGCTGTGCCCGGCGACGATGTCGGGGGACGCCCCGAGAACCTCGGCGACGGCCAGCCCGGCGGCCACGAGGAGTGGCTGCGCGACGGCGGTGTCGCGGATCTCGTCCGCGTCGGCGGTGGTCCCGTAGGCGATCAGATCGAGGCCGGCCAGCTCCGACCAAGCGGTCAGCCGATCGGCCACGCCCGGGAGTTCGAGCCATGGACTGAGAAAGCCTGGAGTCTGGGCACCCTGGCCCGGAGCGACGATGACGAGCACAAAATCCAGCCTGCCCTGTAGAGGTTCACTACATGGATAGAGATCCAGACGAAGTTTGTCCCTACTTCTTTGTAGGGAAGCTACAGCGAGAGTTTCACGAAGGTTAAGTAAAGGGCCTTAGGTAACCGGTGTTTCGGACAACCGCCCGAGGATGAGCCCCACCTGGAGGGTGAAGGCGGACCGTCCCTCGGTCGGCTGGTAGCCGGTCAACTCCGTGATTTTACGAAGACGGTAGCGCACCGTGTTCGGATGGACGAACAACAGCCGGGCCGTCGCCTCCAGGGAGGTGCCCTGCTCCAGATAGGTCGCGAGGGTGTCGAGGAGCGGTGTTCCGATCAGCGGCAGGTAGACGTTCTCGATCAATTGTGCCCTGGCGTCGCCGTCGCCGTCGATGGCCCGCTCGGCCAGCAGGTCCTCGGCGTGGACCGGCCTGGGCGCGTCGGGCCACCCCGCGGCGGCCCGCAGCCCGGCCATCGCCGCCCGCGCCGAGCTGGCGGCCGAGTGCAGGTCGGCCACCTCCGGCCCGATCACGATCGGGCCCGCGCCGAAGCGCGGCACCACGTGCCTGGCCGCCGCGGCGACGCTGTCGGCCCCGCCCACGATCACGATCAGCCGGTCGCCCTGCACCCCGGCCAGCATGTCCAGGCCCGACCTGCGGCCCCGGTCGCGCAGCGCGTCGATGACCGACTGCGGGTCGTCGTCGGGGGTCTGCCCGGCCAGCACCACGACGGGGGCCGAGGTCCAGCCGAGCGCGGCGGCCCACGAGTGCAGCCCGTCGTCGACCTCGCCCCTGACCAGGGCGTCCACGATCAGTGCCTCCAGCCGCGCGTCCCAGGCCCCGCGGGCCTCGGCCTCCCGCGCGTACACCTGCGCGGCGGCGAACGCGACGTCGCGGGTGTAGCGGAGCATCGCCTGCTGGAGCTGGTCCTCGCCGCCGGGCGCGGCCAGCTCCCCGGTCTGCGCCTCGACCACCTCGACCACGACCCGCACGATGTCGACGGTCTGCTGCAGCGAGATGGACCGCTTCAGCTCCCGGGGCGCGGTGCCGAAGAACTCGATGCTGGGCGTCGGGCGGCCCTCGCCGGCGTGCTGGAACCACTCCACGAACGCGGCGATCCCGGCCTGGGCCACCAGCCCGACCCAGGATCTGTCCTCCGCCGACAGCGCGCGGAACCACATGAGCCGGTCGTCCATCCGGGACATGGCGGCCGTGCCCAGCGTGCCCATGGCCCGCTCCAACCGGCGGGTGGTGTCCTCCCGGACCCGGTCGGCGTCGAGATCGCTCCCGTCCGCCCCGGTCACGACGTCCCTGTGCCTGAACCCTCGCTCGCTCCGCTCCCTCACGCCACTAAGAGTGCCAGGTCGCGCGAGATGCGCCAGCCGCGGTTACGGACAGCGTGCGCTCCCCGATCTTGTACGTCCCGCACGAGCGGGCCACGCACGTCCGCCACACCCCTGCCCCGCGCTCTCGTCACGCGCGTCTGTGCGCCGCTGTTCCGCGCGTCTGTGCGCCGGTGTTCCCGCGCGTCCGGCTTCGTGCCTTCGTGTTCCGTACGCCCGCCGGGGCGCGGGCGTACGGAACGGGAGGACAGGGCGGGACGGCCGGTGCGCGGGGCTCAGATGACCGCGACGGCGGTGATCAGGCCGATGGCCAGGTGGGTGACCGCCAGCAGCCGGGCTCCCGGCTGGAGGTCTGTCTCCGTGACCAGCTCGCGCACCGAGATGCCGGCCACCTTGTCGAACGCGATCATCGCCACGGTCTGCACCGCGATGCCGACCAGGCCGAAGACGAACGTGGCGAGCAGGCCCTCGTGCAGGGCGCCGCCCGAGGACCAGATGGAGGCCGCCACGATGAGCCCGACGGCGGCCAGTCCCGAGCCGGTGAGCAGGGTGGCGTTGGGGTTGCGCTCCTCCTTGATGAGCCTGCTGAGCTTGCCGGGGATGACCAGGTCGATCACGTAGAAACCGATGATCAGCAGGATGACGCCGAGCGCGGCGTACGAGACGATCGCGAGCGCGCCGCGTCCGAGGGTCTCGGCGAGCGAGACCGTCACATCGGGCACTGCGGGCACGGACGTGATGGCCGGCGCGGGGGTGGGACTCATGTGTCGTTTCTCTTTTCGGGACTCAGAGCTCGATGCGGTGCGGGACGAATGACGACGTGTCGTCGGTGATGAACCCCGAGGTCTCGCGGATGCCGACACCCGCCGCCTCGTCATGGACGACCCAGGCGCCGAGCACGGGGCGCCAGCCCTCGAAGACGGGCAGCGCCTGGAACTCCTGGTAGACGTATCCCTCGGCGCCGTAGCCGCCGGGGGTCTCGACGTGCTCGCCGGGGGTGACGATCCGCATGCTCGCGCCCTCGCGGCCGAGCAGCGGCTTGACGATGTACGAGGACAGGTCGCGGGGACCGTCGAGGTAGGCGGGCAGCAGGTTCGGGTGCTGGGGGTACAGCTCCCAGAGCACCGCGAGCAGCGCCTTGTTGGACAGCAGCATCTTCCACAGCGGCTCGATCCAGGTCGTCGAGACCTGCTGGCGCACCGCCCGCGTCCCGAACGGGTCGGCGACGGCCCACTCCCACGGGTACAGCTTGCAGAGCGAGCGGATCACCCTGCGCTCCACGTCGACGAAGCGGAGGTTGAGGTCGTCCCAGCCGATGTCCTCCATGGCCACCGCGACGGTCTTGAGCCCCGCCTGGTCCGCGGTCTCCTGCAGGTAGGCGAGGGTCATCACCTCCTCGCCCGACTCGTCCATGTTGGTCCAGGCGAAGTGCGTGGGCCCGGTGGGCAGGCCGGTCGAGATCTGCTGCCACCTGGCGATCAGCCGCTCGTGGATGGAGTTCCACTGGTCGTCGTCCGGGTAGCGGTCGCGCAGCCAGAACCACTGCACCACCGAGCTCTCCAGGAGGCTGGTGGGGGTGTCGGCGTTGTACTCCAGCATCTTGGCGGGGCCGGTCCCGTCGTAGCGCAGGTCGAAACGGCCGAACAGGTGCGGGTCGTTCCGCTCCCAGGAGGCGGCGACCTCCGGGGCGAGCCACTCGGGGATCGCGAAGTCGGCGTAGCGGCCCTTGGCGACGACGTGCTCCACGGCGTGCAGGCACATCCGGTGCAGTTCCTCGACCTGGTTCTCCAGGTCGAGGACCTCGTCCATGGAGAAGACGTACTGGACGGCCTCGTCCCAGTAGGGGCGGTCGAGGCCCTCGGGGTGGGCCGAGCGGTGGTAGGCCAGGCCGTGGCCCTCGATGACTCTCTCCCAGTCGTCGCGGGGGAGCGAGGTCTCGCGTCTCATCTCCTGCTCACCTGCTGCTCATCGGGTGTCGCCCATCGGACCGGATCAGCTTCCGCCGCTCGATCCGCTGCGCCCGCCGAAGCCGCCCCGCTGGATCACCGTGCCCTTACGGCTGGTGATGTGGACGTCCGAGGGCCGCACGGTGGTGCCCTGCCGGATGTGGGCGCCGGACCTGATGCCACCGTAGTACCAGCCGTAGGCGCCCCGTGACCCGTAGTAGTGCCTGTCGTCGTCGCAGTGGTCCTCGTCGACGACCGCGTAGGTGCCGTCCGGCTGGCGGCTGTTGAGGTCGACGCACTCGGCGCCCACCTCCTCGTAGTCCTCCTGCGCGGAGCAGTAACCGATCAGGAGCAGGGAGACGACACCGATCCCGGTGATGGTGACCGCTTTGGAGGCCTTGAACCCCGAGGACTTCGGGGGCGTTTTGCCCGAAGGGTTTTGAGGTGAGGCCAGTGGGTGTTGTGGTCGTGCGGCCATCGAGCTCCAATGAGATGCGTCGCCACAGGTTATCGATGTGGTTTTGTCTGTTCAACCGTCGTCCGGATCTTTCACGGGAAATCGCCTTCGCGGAAACCGCAGGTGCCCGCACGGGACGGCGGTGAAGCACACCGGCCCGGGCGGTCCGGGGCGGTCGGGGGTGGTCCGGGTACAGGCCGAGTGCGGGCTGGGTGCGGACCGGGTGCAGGCCGCGTGCAGGCCGAGGACCGAGTGCGGTCCGGGTGCGGGTCGGGTGCAGGCCGAGTGCGGCCCGGGACGGGTCTGGGGCGGTCCGGGTGCGGGCTAGTGCGGTCCGGGTGCGGCCCGGGTGCTGGCTGAGTGCGGGTCGGGTCCGGGTCGGTGAGGGGTGTCGGCGCGGGGGCCGCCGGGATCACAGCCGTACGGTGACCACCAGCCCCCCGCCGGGGCGGGGGCGGGCCTCGGCGGAGCCGCGGTGGGCCTGGGCGATCGCGCGGACGATGGACAGGCCGAGCCCGGCGCCCCCGGCCGAGCCGGTGCGGTCGCGGTCGAGGCGGCGGAACGGCTCGAAGAGGTCCTCGACCCGGCCCGAGGGGACGACGCGGCCGGTGTTCTCCACGGTGACGACGCTTCCCCAGCGGTCGCTGTGGGTGCGCAGGACGACCAGGGCGCGCTCGTCGTTGTACTTCACGGCGTTGTCCAGCAGGTTGCCGATCATCCGTTCCAGGAGCACCGGGTCGCCCTCCGCCGGAGCCGGGCGCAGGTCGGCGGTCGTCTCGGGAACCGAGGTCATCGCGCTCCCCGCGAGCTCGGCGAGGTCCACGGGCAGGCGTTCCGCGGGCTCGCGCTCGCTCTGCGCCAGCAGGAGCAGCCCCTCGATCAGCCGCTCCTGGCGGGCGTTGGCGTTCAGCAGCTCGGTGCCGACCGTCCTGACCTGCCGGGGCAACTCGGGATCGGTCATGGAGACCTGGAGCAGCGCCCGGTTGATCGCCAGGGGGGTGCGCAGCTCGTGGGAGGCGTTGGCGACGAACCTGCGCTGGCTGTCGAAGGCGCGGCTGAGGCGTTCCAGCATCGAGTCGAAGGTGTCGGCCAGGTCCCGGATCTCGTCGCGGGGACCTCCCAGGGCGATCCGCTCGTGCAGGGTGCTCTCCGACAGGCGGCGGGCCGCCTCGGTCATCGTCTGCAGCGGGGCCATCGCCCGGCGGGCCACGATCCAGCCGATCGCGAGCCCGGCCACCCCGACGACGGCGACCGCCAGCAGGGACCACTGGAGCATCGACCCCATCACGTCCTCGCGGTACTGGGCCCGCGCGTCGCTGATGGCCCGCAGGAAGAGCGTGTCCTTGGGGATCGACATCGCCACGGACGGTTTCGACGGGTCGAGGGAGGTCAGCGCCTCCGGGACCCCCTGGACGGTCATCTTCGCGGGCCGCGAGAGCACGTCCCGCACGAACAGGTAGTTGACCCCGACGAGCACGACCCCCACCCCGAAGAACAGGCTGCCGTAGACCAGGGTCAGGCGCAGCCGCACCGAGACGCGCCGCGAGGTCAAAGCCGGTATCCCGACCCGGTCACCGTCTCCACCACCGGCGGGGCGCCGAGCTTCTTGCGCAGGGTCATCACGGTCACCCTGACCGAGTTGGTGAAGTAGCTGATGTTCTCGTCCCATGCCTTCTCCAGGAGGTCCTCGGCGCTGACCAGGCCGCCGTCGGCGCGCATCAGGATTTCCAGCACCGCGAACTCCTTGGGGCTCAGCGCCACGTACCGGCCGTCGCGGAAGACCTCGCGGCGGCCGGGGTCCAGGGTGATGCCCGCCCTGCTCAGCACCGGCGGGACCGCCTGGGGAGACCGGCGGGCCAGCGCGCGCAGCCGGGCGACCAGCTCGGGGAAGTCGAAGGGCTTGGTGAGGTAGTCGTCGGCGCCGATCGACAGGCCCTCGACCTTCGAGCCCAGGTCACCGGCGGCGGTCAGCATGATGATCCTGGCGGGGACCCGGCCGGCCACGAGACGGCGGCAGACCTCGTCCCCGTGCAGCACCGGCAGGTCCCGGTCCAGCACGATCACGTCGTAGTCGTTGACCGCCGCCCGCTCCAGCGCCGCGTCGCCGTCGTAGACGACGTCCACCGCCATGGTCTCCCGGCGCAGGCCGGTCGCCACGATGTCGGCGAGCACCCGCTCGTCCTCCGCAATGAGCACTCGCATGCGCGTCATCCTGCTTTCCCGCGGCTAAACATCGGATAAAGGGTCCCCGGCCAGGACCGGCCGCACCTTCCTGTCCCGGCCGCTCCCTCCCCGCCCCTCCCCCGGCTGGGACGCGGCCTCGGGGTGCGGGGAGGGGGCCGGGTGTTCAGGCGGTGCTGAGGGCGAGGGTCGGCGACATGCGGGCCGCGCGCATCGCGGGATAGAGCCCCGCGAGGGTCCCGACCAGCAGGGTCGCCCCGAAACCGCCCGCCAGGGCCCAGGGGGGAACCACCGCGGGCAGGTCGCCCACGGCCGCGTACCCGACCGTCACCAGCGTCCCCAGCACCGCCCCCGCGGCGCCGCCCGCGCCGGACAGCAGCAGCGACTCGGCCAGGAACTGGACGCGCACCTGGCCCCTGGTGGCGCCGAGCGAGCGCCGCAGGCCGATCTCCCCACGGCGCTCCAGCACCGAGATGACCATGGTGTTGGCCACCCCCACCCCGCCGACCAGCAGCGCCACCCCGCCGAGGCCGAGCAGCAGGCCGGTGAGAGCCCCGTCGGCCGCCGCCCTGGCCACCAGCGCGTCGGACGGCCGGCTCACCTCCACCTCCTCGGGGTTCTCCGGGCTGACGGTCCTGGGCAGCACCTCCCGTACGTCGCCGACGGCCTCGTCGGCCGAGCGGGTGTAGAGCGTGGTGGGGTGACCGTCGAAGCCCAGGTGGGTACGGGCGGCCTCGAACCCGGTCAGCACGGACCGGTCGATCTCCGGGGCGAGCGGCGAGGGGGCCAGGACGCCGACGACCGTCCACCACTGCCTGCCGATCCAGACCTGGTCGCCCACGTCCCGCAGGCCCAGCCGCGAGGCCGCCACCGCTCCGAGCACCACCGCCCGCTGCTCTCCCGTCGCCCGGTTGAGCCAGACACCTCGCTCGACCCGGGTCTGGAGCGTGGCCGGCAGGTCCGGCGAGGCCGCCCGGACGGCGATCCCGCCGGTGTGCTCCCGGGGGATCGCGGGGGTCCGCCGCACGCTCTCGCCGGTGTCGCCCGTGGCGCTCGCGCTCGTCACGGGGCCGATCCCGGCGGCCATCGCGACCGAGCTCTCGGGCAGCGTGGCCGTGTCGCCGAAGAGGGTCCGGCCGGGGGTGACGGTGAGCAGGTTCGTACCGAGCCGGTCGAGTTCGTCGAGGAGCCTGGCCTTGCTGGAGGAGGAGATCCCGACGACCGAGACCATGGTGGCGATGCCGAGCGCGATGCCGAGCGCGGACAGCACCACCCGTCCGGTGCGGGTCCGCAGCCCTGACGCGCCGACCCGCAGCAGGTCCGCCCAGCCGAGCCGCCCCGGCACCAGGTCACGCCCGGTCCCGCCGCTCACGCCGTGCTCCCCGTGTCTCTCGCGCTCCCTGCGCTTCCCGTGCTTTCCGGGCTTCCCGGGCTTTCCGGGCTCCCTGTGCTTCCCGCGTTCCCCAAGGGCTTCCCGCTTCCCGCGCTTGCCGGGTTCCCCGCGTTCCCCAAGGGCTTCCCGCTTGCCGCGTTCCCCGCGTCCCCCGGGCTCTCCCCGCTCTCCGCGTTCCCTGTGTTCCCCGTGTTCCCCCCGCGGGTCGCGCCGAGAGGCCGCTCGTCGGCGACGATCATGCCGTCGCGCAGCCTGACGCGGCGCGGGGCGGCGGCGGCCACCTCCTCGTCGTGGGTGATGATCGCCACGGTGGTGCCCGAGGCGTTGAGTTCGCGCAGGATCGCCAGCACGTCCCGGCCCGAGGAACTGTCGAGGTTCCCCGTCGGCTCGTCGGCCAGCAGCAGCGACGGCCCTCCGGCCACCGCCCTGGCCACCGCGACCCGCTGGCACTCGCCGCCGGACAGCTCGTGCGGCCGGTGGGCCAGCCGGTGGCCGAGGCCGACGCGCCCGAGCGCGTCGGCGGCCCGTTCCCGCCGTTCCCGGCGCGGGGTGTCGCCGTACAGCATCCCGTCGGCGACGTTGTCGAGCGCGCTGACCCCGGCGGCCAGGTGGAAGCGCTGGAAGACGAAACCGATGTGCCGGGCGCGCAGCGCGGACAGCTCCCTGTCGGGTAGCGTTCCCGCGTCGTACCCGGCGATGCGGACGGTCCCGGCCGAGGGGCGGTCGAGGGTGCCGATCAGGTGGAGCATGGTCGACTTTCCCGACCCGGAGGGGCCGACGATGGCGACGAGCTCGCCCGCGTCCACGCGCAGGTCCACACCCCGCAGGGCGCGTACCCCGCCCGGGTAGCTCTTCTCCGCCCCCGACAGCTCGATCACCGGCCGTCGCCCGGCCCGTACGACGAGTCTCCGCGCGGCAGGGTCCTGTGTGGCGGGGTCCCACGCGACGGGGCTCAGCGTGGCGGGGCTCTGTGTGGTGGGGCTCTGCGTGGTGGGGCTCTGCGCGATGGGGTTCCGTGTGGTGGGGCTCTGCACGACGGAGCTCTGCACGACGGGGTTCTCCGCGACGAGGTTCTCCGCGACGGAGTTCTCCGCGACAGAGCTCTGCACGACGGGGTTCTCCGCGACGATGTCCTCCGCGACGGGGTTCTCCGTGAAGGAGTGGGACGGTCGGTCGAGGTTCCGGCTCATGACCGCGGGACCTCGACCTTCACGCCCTCGGCGAGACCGCTCCCCGACACCTCGACGCGGCCCGCCGCGAACAGGCCCGTCTCGACCGGGACGATCCGGCCGCCCGCCAGGCGCAGGCCGTACCCGCCCTCGCGCAGGGCGAGCAGGGCCTCGACCGGCACCGACAGCACGTCCGCGTGCCGCTCGCTGCGGAGGTTCACCGTCACGGGGGCCTGGTCGAGGCGGCCGAGATCGCCGGGGTCGTCCAGGGTGACGTCGAGGTCGACGGTGGACTCGCCGGTCGGCTGCCCGTTCTGCCGCACGGGTTCGGCGACCGTGCCGACCGAGGTGATCCGTCCCCTGCCCTCGCCGCCGCCGGGCAGGTCCACCGTCACCCGGGCGCCGATCCTGGCGAGCCGCTGGTCGTCGGAGTCGAGGTCGACGTGGACGACCCTGCGGGTGCTCGTCGTGGTCACCACGGACCGCCCGGCCGAGGCCCCGGCCTCCGCGACCACCTCGGCGATCCTGACCGGGCCCGAGGCGACCGCGACCTGCGCCGCGCCGACCGTGCCGGTCTCGGCCAGGCCCGCCTCCTCCTGCCACTCCCGTACGGCCTGCTCGGTCCGCCAGGAGAAGTCGCCGTCGACGGTCCCGGGGTCGTGGCCGAGGGCTTCGAGGTTGCGTTCCAGCTGCTCGACGTCCTTGCCGCCGCTCCCGGAGGACAGGGTGCGGTACATCGGTGTGTCGCCGTACATGAGGATCACCGGTCTGCCGTCCACCCGGTAGAGCCAGCCGCCCCGGCGTACGACGGCGCCCTCCTTCCTGACCCGGGTCACCGTTCCGGGGGCGTGGTTGGGCAGCTCCCTGCGGCCCGCGTAGCCGAGCACGCCGTCCACCGCCTTGGTGTCCACCAGGTCCGAGCGGGTGATCTCGGCCACCGCCGCCGGGGCGGCCGAGGCGGCGGCCGGGACGCCGTCCCGGCCGGTCAGCGCGACCGCCGCCACGCCCCCCGCGCCGAGGACGACCGCCGCTGCGGTCCCGGCGAGGACCCCGCCCCGCCTCACGGGCGCTTCCCGATACCGCCGCCGGGCAGGTGCTTCTGGCAGGCGGTGATGGCCTTCTTCGTCTGAGGCGACTCCGGGTCCATCCCCTCGCCCCCCATGCGGACCGCGCCCCCCGAGAAGTCGGGGTCCTTCATGTCGACCCCGTTCTCCCGCATGCACCGGGCGAACCTCAGGATGGCGTCCTGGGTTTTCGGATCGCTCATCATTTTCTTTCCGGAACCGATCGGATTGTATTCACGACAGGCCTCCGACGCCTTTTTCAGGGTCGCGTCGTCGGTCTTGCCGCGCAGCATCACGTTGCCGGCTCCCGGTTCCGGATCGGGCATGTCGACCCCGTTCTCCCGCATGCACTGGGCGAATTTCAGCCCGTCGGCCTGCGACGACGCGGAGGACGAGGCGGAGGGGGCGGCCGTGGTGGCCGTGGTGGCCGCTTCCCCGGCGGAGGCGACCTTCGCGCCCTCCGTCTGCCCGCACCCGGCCAGTGCGACGAAAGAGATGACCGCCGCCGCTTTCAGGTATTTGTTCATCACCATTCCCTTCGTGTGGGAACAGGTATAGCGAAGACCCTGTTAAACACTCCTTAAGCGAATTCGCTTAACTCGTCTTTACGTCCGCGATCCGGGAGAGGAGGGCGGGCGCCGCCGTCCGGGTGTGTAATGTTCTGGCAAAGCACAGGGAACGGGGTCCGCGGTGCCGGAGACCAGACCGTTGCGGCCGGGGGACCCGCCGCGACTGGGGCCGTACGAGCTCAGGGGCAGGCTGGGGGAGGGCGGGCAGGGGGTCGTCTACCTCGGCGAGTCCGAGGACGGCGAGCGCGCCGCCGTCAAGCTGCTGCACGTGCGCTTCACCGAGGAGACCCACGCGCGCTCCCGCTTCGCCCGCGAGCTGGCGGCGGCCCGCAGGGTGGCCGCCTTCTGCACCGCCCGGGTGCTCGCCGCCGAGCTCGACGGCGAGGCGTCCTACATCGCGAGCGAGCTGATCGAGGGTCCCTCGCTGCGCGAGATCGTCGAGCGCGACGGGCCGCTGGCCGGGGAGGCGCTCGAACGCCTCGCCGTCGGCACCGCCACCGCCCTGACCGCCATCCACCACGCGGGCATCGCGCACCGCGACTTCAAGCCCGACAACGTCATGCTCGCCGCCGACGGCCCCCGAGTCGTCGACTTCGGCATCGCGAAGATCATCGACGAGAGCGGGACGATCACCACCCGCGCGGTCGGCACCCCCGCCTACATGGCGCCCGAGCAGATCGCCGGGGAGCGGGTGGGGTTCCCCGCCGACGTGTTCGCCTGGGGCTCGACCATCGTCTTCACCGCCACCGGCAGGGCTCCCTTCGGGAGCGACACGATCGTGGCGACGCTCAACCGGGTCATCAACCACGAGGCCGACCTGAGCGGCCTGCCCGACGGGCTGCGCGACATCGTCGCCGCCTGCCTGAACAAGGACCAGAGGCTCAGGCCCACCTCGGACGTGCTGCTGAAACGCCTGCTCGGCCACCCGGTGGACGAGACGGAGACCCCGGAGGCCTCGCAGGAGGAGCTGGCCGAGGGCGCGCAGGCCGCCACCGGGGACCTGACGCGGCCGGAGGAGCCGGCCGGGCCCACGCGACGCCGGTCCGCGGCCGTCGCCGCGATCGCCGCCGGGGTCGCGGCCCTCGGGGTGGCGGGCGCCCTGCTGGCCGTCCATCTCGGCATCGTGGGGGACGGGCGGGCCGGGCCCACCCGCCCGCCGGCCGCCCAGCCGGTGGCCCCGTCCACGTCCTCGCCGAAGCCGGCCCCGGAGGTCTCCACCGGCTCGCCCCTGCTCGACCGGATCAGGGACACCGGCAGGCTCCGCGTGGGGTTCAGGAAGGGCCTGCCGGGGATCTCGCTGGGGGAGGACCCGCCCCGGGGGTTCGAGGCCGACGTGGCCGCCCACCTCGCCACGGCCCTGGGGGTGCCCGAGGACGGGCTCAGGTTCACGCCCGTCGGGATCGGTGACCGCGAGAGGGACGTGGAGAGGGGCAGGGTCGACCTCGTGATCGCCAACTTCTCGATCGACGGCGCCGACCGCGACCGCGTCGCCTTCGCGGGCCCGTACTACGTCGCCCACCGCGACGTGCTCGCCCGCGCCGGCGCGAGGATCGACACGTTGAAGGACCTGCGGGGCAGGAGGATCTGCGTCCCGGACGGCCAGACCACGGGCACGATGATCCGCGACAGGGGCGTCGACTTCGTCGACGTACGGGCGCCGGACTACGCGGAGTGCGCGTTCCGGCTGGGCGACGGGCGCGCCGACGCCATGGTCGGCGACGACCTGGTGATCGCCGGCTTCGGCGCCCGGCTGCGCGACATCAGGCTCGAGATCGCCGGGCTCAGGCTCACCACCGAGAGGTACGGCGTGGCGCTCAGGCCCGGAGACCCCGTGGCCTGCCGGAAGATCAACGAAGTGATCACCTCGATGTACGCGGACGGGACCATGAAGGGCCTGCTCGAAAAGCATCTGGGCAGGGTCGGCTTCCGCTTCGAGACCAGGCTGCCCCGCCTGGAGACCTGCTGAACCCGCTGAACCCGCTGAGGTCCGCCCGGCGAGGATCCGCCGGGCGTCTCAGGAGGCCGCGTCCCAGAGGAGATCGCGCCACGGGAGGCCGTGATCACGGGAAGGCCGTGTCACGGGAAGGCCGTCTCATGGGGGAGCCGTGCCACGGGGAAAGGCCGTCCCGCGGGGGGAGCCGCGTCACGGGAAAGGCCGTGTCACGGGAGAGACGGTGTTACGGGAGAGACGGCGTCACGGGAGCAGGCGCGTCACGGGAGCGGCCGCGTCATGAGCTCGCGCAGATGATCCCCCGGTCCGGGACCTTCCCGTCGATCAGGTAGGCGTCGATGACCTTCTTGATGCACGCGTTGCCGGACAGGTACGCGCCGTGCCCCTCGCCCTTGTAGGTCACCAGCACGCCCGTCCTGAGCTCCGCCGTCAGCTTCGGAGCCCACTCGTACGGCGTGGCCGGGTCGCCGGTGCCGCCGACCACCAGGATCGGCGCCGAGCCCGTGGCGTTGATCCGCCTGGCCTCGTCGTTGCCGGGAGTGGGCCACATCGAGCAGATCAGGCCCATCCCCGCGCCGCCGAACAGCGGGGAGACCTTCAGCGTCTCGTCCTCCAGCGCGGTCAGCTGCGCGGGGGTGGGCCGCTCCGTGGTGTCCGCGCAGCTGATCGCGGGGAAGCTGCTCATGAGCGTCGTGTAGCTCCCGTCGGGCTGGCGGCCGCTGTAGCTGTCGGACAGCGCCAGCAGGATCCGCCCGTCGCCCTTCATCGCCTGGCTTATGGCCTGGTCCAGCAGCGGCCAGGTCATCCGCGAGTACAGCGCGGCGGCGATGCCGGTGCCCGCCAGCCCCTGCGTCAGGAGGCGCTTGCCGACCTTGAGCGGCTTGTCGTTCAGCTCGTCCATCAGCTTGATGACGTTCTTGTTGGCGATGGTCGCGTCGCTGCCGATCTCGCACTCGCGGGGCTGCTTCGCGCAGTCCTTCAGGAAGGCGTCGTAGGCGTGCTGGAACCCCTTCGTCTGGACCATCGTGCGCGCCGCGAGGGTGATGCTCGGGTCCAGCGGGGCGTCCAGCACGAACCGGCCCACGTTCTTCGGGAACCTGGTCGCGTAGACCGCGCCGAGCTGCGTCCCGTACGAGATGCCGAAGTAGTCCAGCTGGTTCTCGCCCAGGGCCGCGCGGAGGCGGTCCATGTCGGCGGCGGCGTTCACGGTGCCGACGTAGGGCAGCAGCCGGCCCGAGGTCCGCTGGCAGGCCGTCACGAACTCCTTGGTGGTCTCCCTGCTCCTGGCGCGCTCGGTCTCGTTGGCGGGCAGGGTGTCCATCGCGGTGAACCGCTCGATCACCCCGCTGTCGCCGCACTGGACACCGGAGCTGCGGCCGACCCCGCGCGGGTCGAAGCTGACCAGGTCGTAGCGGCCGTTCAGGGTGGAGAAGGCCTTGGCGGCCTGGGCCATGGTGTCGACGCCCGAGGCGCCGGGGCCGCCGAAGTTGAAGACCAGGGAGCCGATCCGCTTGGCGGGGTCCGTGGCCTTGACGCGGATGACGGCGATGTCGATGGACTCGCCGTCCGGCTTGGCGTAGTCGAGGGGGACCTTGATCTTCCCGCACTGCTGCGCGGGGTCCGGCTTCGCGGGGGTCTCGCCGCCGGGCCGCTTGATGTCGGTGCACGGGCCCCAGGCGATCGGCTCCCCGGGGGAGGCCGTCGTCGTCGGGGTGGCGACCGGTGCCGAGCTGTCCGAGACGACACCGCCCTCGACGGTGCCACCTCCGCCGGGACCGTCCCCGCCGGAACCGCCGCCGCAGGCGGAGAGCACGGTTGACAGGGCCGTGACCGCCGCGGCCGCTCTAAGGATTCTTGCCATGAAACAGCTCTCCCCTGGAATCGTTCGCCGGGGGGAGCGATTAACACTAACCGGGCGGGCCCTCCATGGAAAAGGAGAACCCGCCCGGCGACGATCAAACTCCCATGGACTGGGTGTCGTTGCTCTCGGCGCCCGCGGCCTCGGTCACGCCGTTCTTCAGGTGGTACATGGAGATGGCGTCGCCCAGCACCTCCTGGTCGAGCTCGCCCCGGTTGACCAGCTGGGTGAGCACCGCCAGGGTGATCGAGGCCGCGTCCACGTGGAAGTGGCGGCGCAGCGCCGACCGGGTGTCCGACAGGCCGAAGCCGTCGGTGCCGAGCGAGCTCCAGTCACCGGGAACCCACTGGGCGATCTGGTCCTGGACCGCCCGCATGTAGTCGCTCACGCCCACGAACGGCCCCTGGGCCGCCGAGAGCGCCTGCGTGACGTACGGCACGCGCTTCTCGGCCTCGGGGTTGAGCATGTTGTGCTCCTCGGCGGCGAGCGCGTCGCGGCGCAGCTCCGCCCAGGAGGTGGCCGACCACACCTCGGCCGCCACGCCCCAGTCCTCGGCCAGCATCCGCTGGGCCTCCACGGCCCACGGCCCGGCCACGCCGGACGCGAGGATGTTGGCCTTCGGCCCGGACACGGACGGAGCCGCGGCGAACCTGTACAGACCCTTGAGCAGGCCCGTCACGTCCAGGTCCGAGGGCTCGGCGGGCTGGAGGTAGGGCTCGTTGTAGACGGTCAGGTAGTAGAAGACGTTCTCCGGTTGCTCGCCGTACATCCTCCGCAGGCCGTCCTTGACGATGTGGGCCACCTCGAACCCCCACGAGGGGTCGTACGAGATCGCCGCCGGGTTCGTCGAGGCGATCAGCGGGGTGTGGCCGTCCTCGTGCTGCAGGCCCTCGCCGTTCAGCGTGGTGCGGCCGGCGGTGGCCCCGAGCAGGAAGCCCCGGCCCATCTGGTCGGCGAGCTGCCACATCTGGTCGGCGGTGCGCTGCCAGCCGAACATCGAGTAGAAGATGTAGATCGGGATCATGTGCTCGCCGTGCGTGGCGTACGACGAGCCGACCGCGATCGTGGAGGCCATCGAGCCCGACTCGCTGATGCCCTCGTGCAGGATCTGACCCTCGGTCGACTCCTTGTACGACAGCAGCAGCTCGCGGTCGACCGCCTCGTACGTCTGGCCGTGCGGCGAGTAGATCTTCGCCGTCGGGAAGATCGCGTCGAGACCGAAGGTGCGCGCCTCGTCCGGGATGATCGGCACGAACCGGTGGCCGATCTCCTTGTCGCGCATGAGGTCCTTGAGCAGGCGGACGAACGCCATGGTGGTGGCGACGTTCTGCTTGCCGGAGCCCTTCTTCAGCTGCGCGTAGGCGGCGTCGCCGGGAAGCGTGACCGGTTTGGCGCGCATCACGCGCTTGGGCAGGAAACCGCCCAGGGCCGCGCGCCGCTCCTTCATGTACTGGATCTCGGGGTCGTTCTCGCCCGGGTGGAAGTACGGGGGGAGGTCGCCCTCGAGGGCGGAGTCGGGGATCGGCAGGTAGAGCCGGTCGCGGAACTCCTTCAGGTCGGCCTTCGACATCTTCTTCATCTGGTGCGTCGCGTTGCGCGCCTCGAAGTCCTTGCCGAGGGTCCAGCCCTTGATGGTCTGGGCGAGGATGACCGTCGGCTGGCCGACGTGCTCGCGAGCCGCCTTGTAGGCCGCGTACACCTTGCGGTAGTCGTGGCCGCCGCGCGACAGCTTGCGGATGTCCTCGTCCGACAGGTGCTCGACCATCTTGCGCAGGCGCGGGTCGTCACCGAAGAAGTTCTCGCGGATGTATCCGCCGGCCTCGACGGAGTACGTCTGGAACTGGCCGTCGGGGACGGTGTTCATCTTGTTGACCAGCACGCCGTCGACGTCGGCCGCGAGGAGCGGGTCCCAGTCGCGGCCCCAGACGACCTTGATGACGTTCCAGCCGGCGCCCCTGAAGTAGGACTCCAGCTCCTGGATGATCTTGCCGTTGCCGCGTACCGGGCCGTCGAGCCGCTGCAGGTTGCAGTTGATGACGAAGGTGAGGTTGTCGAGCTCCTCACGGGCCGCCAGGCCGATCGCGCCGAGCGACTCGGGCTCGTCCATCTCGCCGTCGCCGAGGTAGCACCACACGTGGCTGCGGCTGGTGTCCTTGATCTTCCGGTTCAGCAGGTAGCGGTTGAACCGGGCCTGGTAGATCGCCCCGATCGGGCCGAGGCCCATGGAGACCGTGGGGAACTCCCAGAAGTCGGGCATCAGGCGCGGGTGGGGGTAGGAGGGCAGGCCCTTGAACCCGTGCGAGAGCTCCTGGCGGAAGGCGTCGAGCTGACCCTCGTTGAGGCGGCCCTCGAGGAAGGCGCGGGCGTAGATGCCCGGCGCGGCGTGGCCCTGGAAGAAGACCTGGTCGCCGGACTCGCCGTGGTCCTTGCCGCGGAAGAAGTGGTTGAAGCCCACCTCGTAGAGCGACGCGGCGGAGGCGTAGGTGGCGATGTGCCCACCGACGTTGGTGCGGGCGTTGGCCCGGGTCACCATCACGGCCGCGTTCCAGCGCGTGTAGGCGCGGATCCGGCGCTCGACGTACTCGTCGCCGGGGAACCAGGGCTCGCGCTCCGGCGGGATGGTGTTGATGTAGTCGGTGCTGCGCAGGCCGGGGACCCCGACCTGGTGTTCGCGGGCGCGCTCCAAGAGCCGGAGCATCAGATAACGGGCCCGAGTGCGACCTTCCGTCTTTATGACGTTGTCGAGCGACTCGAGCCACTCCTGGGTCTCGCTGGGGTCGACATCAGGAAGCTGGCTGGGTAGGCCGTCGCTGATGATCGAGAAACGCTGGCGTCCGGAAGCCACTGGGTCTCGCCTTCCGAGGATGGACTTTTGTCTGGTGTAGGTCGTCTTCCATCCTGGTCGCTTACCCCGGAAAGTGCATCTCTACTTCCCGGTAACCAGGAGATCCCTGCTGGCAGTGATACGAAAGTGGCCTAGACCACCGATGGTAGGACGAATCGCCACCAAAGGTTACATCGAGGTTCCCCCTTTTTTACAGGCTCCCACCCCTCAGGAATCCGGGACCCGCCGTCCGGCCCGCCTCGCCGCTCGTTTCGTGAGGTCCCCCGGGGCTCCGCGAGGTCCTTCGAGGGACTCTACGGGGGTCCTCTGGAGAACCGCTGTGAGGTCCATGGAGGATCCCTGTAAGAGCTCCGTGGAGGCCCTGTGAAGGTCCTGCGGAGGTCCTGTGGGGGTCTCCTGTGGGGTCCTTGGAAGCCCTCGCGGGCCCCCGAGGTGAGCCCCGGAGGACCTTCGCGGGGCTCTCGCGGAGCTTCTTCTCGTAGCCCTCCCGGAGTCCTACCGGAGTCGTTCGAGGGGTGACTCCGTGAGGGTTCTCCGAAAAGGCTCTTCGGAGGCTCTCACAGAAAACCTCCCGGAGAACCTCACAGAGCACCTCTCGCAGAACCTCACAGAGCACCTCACGGAGAACCTCACAGAGCACCTCACGGAGAACCTCGCGAGGCTCCTCCGAGGGTGGAGGGCGCCTCCCGCCACCGTGCGGTGTGCCCGCCCGCCGTGATCGGCACCCTCCCGTACGTAACGCACGATCCTCCCCCGAAGTGCCCTCCCGGCCGCCTTCCGCCCCGATTTTCGCCCTGTTTCCCGCTATTTTTCCGTTACCTCGTCCCGTTCCCGTGGAAGATCGGCCGTGGCTTCCGGGGTCGACCTCCGCCGGGAGATCGGCCGCGACGAGATCGGGTCCCCGCGTCACCGCGACTCTTCTCCGTTTTCCCCTCGCGGTGGAAGGCGGAAAGAAGGAAAGGAGGTGGGGGAGGAAGAGGGGTAAGGCCGGGGCGGGCGCCCGGAGCCGTGGTGTTCCGTGCCGAACTGGTAACGATTCGTTCACCGGCCGGGGGCGGCCCACAGTCGGCACCGCGAGGCCGTCGTCCGCCCTCATGACGGGGACATGCCGGAGTGTCCGGAAACCGCACCTCGGCTTCTTCCACCGGAGGAACGGTCCATACGAGGACATTCCGGAAACCGGGCGCAGCGATCTTGTCTCCGTGCCGGCGGGAGATCGGGTGGCGGCGGGGACCGCCCGCTGTCCCCGGGACCGGGTGCGGTCGTCATCGCAGCTCACGATGGATCGTAGGATCGGTATGTGAGATCTCAGACGATCGAGGTGGTAACGGGTTCCCGAGAACGGGTGCACGACATCACCTCCGAGTGCGAGAGCTTCGTCCGGTCATGTGGGGGCGACGGCCTGTTGAACGTCTTCGTGCCCCACGCGACCGCGGGGGTCGCGCTGCTGGAGCTGGGCTCAGGCAGCGACGACGATCTGCTCGCGGCCCTGGAGGGTCTGCTTCCGGCCGACGACAGATGGAGGCATGCGCACGGATCACGAGGGCATGGACGGTCGCATGTCATGCCCGCCCTCATTCCGCCGTACGCCACCGTCCCGGTTCTTTCCGGGCGGCTCGCACTGGGAACCTGGCAGTCCATCGCCGTGGTGGATCTCAACGTCGACAATCTGGAACGCCAGGTCCGTTTGTCATTTTTGTCGGACTAATTCATACGTAGCCCAGTCGTTGCCGTGGCGACCGTTGACGACTGAGGGTCACAGCGTGTGGACTGTGCCGAAGCACTCTGAGCACCGTGTGATTGCGGGGCCATTCAAGCAGGAGGGACAAACGTGAGCGCGACCGCGGGTCAGGCGCAGGGCGAACGCGGCCTGGCCGAACGACTCGGCCTCAAGCCGGGTCAGGTGGTGCAGGAGGTCGGATGGGATGAGGACACCGACGACGATCTGCGCGACTCCATCGAGGAGCTGACCGGTAACGAGCTGGTCGATGAAGACTTCGAGGACGTCGTCGACGTCGTGCTGCTCTGGTGGCGTGACGGTGACGGCGATCTGTTCGACGCCCTGAGCAGCGTGGTGACCAACCTCACCGACGGCGGCCAGATCTGGCTGCTCACTCCCAAAGCCGGCCGGGACGGGCACGTGGAGCCGAGCGACATCGGGGAAGACGCGACCACTGCGGGTCTTTCGCAGACCAGCAGCATCAGTGCCGCTCCCGACTGGTCGGGGACGCGTCTGGCGACGCCCAAGGCGCGCCGCTAAGGGTCCGCCCTGCCGTACGGCTCGCGCGGGCCGTACGGCAGGATGATGACGCCTGCCGTCAGCCGAGGAAAGGATCCCGGATCATGGCGATCGAGGTGGGTGACCAGGCCCCCGACTTCGAGCTGAGGGACCAGCACGGCACCCCGTTCAAGCTTTCCGGACAGCGGGGTAAAAAGATCGTGCTGATCTTCTACCCTCTCGCCTTCAGCGGCGTCTGCGGCAGCGAACTCGACGCCCTTCGGGACGAGTTCGGCGCCGACATGCCGGAAGACGTTAAAATTCTCACGATTTCAGTTGATTCAATCTTCGCCCAGCGTGCGTGGGCGGACCAGAAGGGCTACGCCTTCTCGCTGCTCTCCGACTTCTGGCCGCACGGACAGGTCGCGCGGGCATACGGTGTATTCGACGACGAGAAGGGCTACGCGGGACGCGGGACCTTCATCATCGACGGCGAGGGTGTGGTTCGCTGGCGCGTCGTGAACCCGGTCTCGCGGGCCCGCGACGTCGCCGAGTACCACAAGGCGCTCGCCGACCTTCCCTAAGCGGTGATCCGGCGGACGCCCGTTCGCGAGGTGCCTGCCGGTCCGACCTCTCGGAGGCGATCATGCCCTGCTTCTCCTGCGGGGCCAGGCAGACCGACCCGATCCGTGGTGCCAGTCCGTGGACGCGCGGAGTGCGCGACGAGACCCAGGTGCTGATCTGCCCGGACTGCCGGCGCGTCCACGAAGCCGACCTCGACACGTGCTCCTCGTGCGGCTCCGTCGCACTCATCTGCCGGTTGGGCGAGGTGGAGTGCCGCTCCTGCGGCTCCGTACGACCGGCACGGGGCGACGGCAGGCTGGCCGCCTCCTGCGCACCCGGCCTGGCCGACGAGGTGGAGGCCGCCCTGGCCAGAGTCCTGCGCCGGGTCCCCTGAGCGCCCGCCCAGCCCCCTGCCCCGCCCGGCCCGCTCCCGGAGCCGCCCGGCATCAAGCACCGCCGCCGACCGTCTCGACACCGCCATGTCGCGGTCCGCCCGGGCGTGCGCGTCGAGCATGGGCGTATCCCAGCCCCGATCTCCCGAGCGATGCACGGCCCGCTGGCATCACTACGTGTCCTGGTCGTCAGTCGGGCAGATCTCTCGGGCGATGCGCGATCTGCCGGTACCGCTACGTGTCCTGGTCGTCAGTCGGGCAGACCTCTCGGGCGATGCACGGCCCGCCGGTACCACTACGTGTCCCGGTCGTCAGGCAGGCAGATCTCTCGAGCGATGCGCAGCCTGCCGGTATCCCCACATGCCTGGGCCGTCAGATGAGGCAGATCTCTCAGGCGATTCCTCCAGTCGATGTGCGGCTTGCCGCTACCTTCCACCCATCCCGCTCACATGGGGGAGATCCCTCCGTTCCGGCGCATCCGGCGTGCGCTAGGGTCGGGCTCGGCCCCGCCCCTTCGAGCCGCTGGACAGGTGCATGAGCTCCTTCGTTGTTGCCCTTGACGTCGGTGGAACATCGATGAAGGGCGGCCTCGTCACCCGTTCCGGAGAGATCGTCCGCACCGACCGGCGCGCCACCCCGCGCGACCGGGGGCCTGCGGCCGTCATCGCGACGATCAGGTCCTTCATCGACGACCTCGCCACCGCCGGGGGCGGTACCCCGGAGGGGGTCGGCCTCGCCGTACCCGGCCTGGTCACCGCCGAGACGGCCCTCTACTCCGCCAACATCGGCTGGCGCGACGTCCCTGCGACGGACCTCGTCCCCCTGGACGTCCCCGTCATGCTCGGGCACGACGTCCGCACCGGCGGTCTCGCCGAGAGCGTCCTCGGCGCCGGTCGCGAGCTCTCCGACTTCCTGTTCCTGCCCATCGGCACCGGCATCGCGGGCGCCACGATCCTGCATGGCGAGCCGTACGGCGGGAGCGCAGGCTGGGGCGGCGAGATCGGCCACATCCCGGTCTTCCCGGATGGCGAACCGTGCGCCTGCGGACAGATCGGCTGCCTGGAGACCTACTCCTCCGCCTCCGCAGTGGCCCGCCGCTACTCCACCCGCGCCCCTGCCTCCTCTCCCGACGCTGTCTCTGTCACGGCTGAGCGGGTCGCCGCCCTGACCGCCTCCGGTGATCCTCTCGCCGTGGAGATCTGGGGAGACGCGGTCGAGGCGCTCTCCCTCGCCCTGGCCACCTACACGCTTCTCCTCGACCCCTCCGCCATCGTCCTCGGCGGCGGCCTCGCCGAAGCGGGCGCCCTGCTCTCCGACCCCCTGGCCGAACGGCTCCAGAAACACCTCGCCTTCCGCCAGGCCCCACCCCTGCGCCAGGCCGCCCTCGGCATGTCCGCCGGCATGCTCGGCGCCGCCCTCCTAGGCTGGCGCGCCGCGGGCTTCGCCGACGCGGGAACCACGTGGTCTCTCGATGTACTGAAGTCCCCCCGGGTGGCGTAAAGTGTTATCCCGTCTGTCCGACGGGATTCCCCGGGCGCTTAGCTCAGCGGTAGAGCGCTCGCCTTACAAGCGAGATGTCACTGGTTCGAACCCAGTAGTGCCCACTACAAGCCCTTGACCTGCAAAAACAGGTTCAGGGTTTTGCTTTTTCGGCTGACCCCTCTCTGCTGGTCGTTCAGCCACACCTCGCTTAAACGATCGGGCTGTGCGTGAGCGCGCACCTGCGCTGTTCCGTCCCAGGTGATTCAAACAAGGTGAGATGGGCCTCACGTCCGTCGCGCTCGGTAATGATTCGCTACCCTCGGTAAAACGTGTGTCTGGGGGAGTGTGAGTTGCGCAAACCGTATGGCTTCGAGATCGAGCCGGAGGTTCGAGAGTGGCTTGACAACCTGAGTGACAGCGACTTCAAACGTGTTGACGAGGTGGCCGGTCTGCTGGCGGAAAAGGGAGCCGAGCTTGGTGGTCCATGGTCAGATCATCTGGAAGGGCCGGTCTGGGAGCTGCGTATTCGCCTGCGTGATGTTGCAGCTCGGGTGACGTACTGGTGTACTCCGGGTAGGACGATCGTGTTGCTCACGGTTTTCCGTAAGACGAAGCAGCACGATCAGCGGCAGATCGACAGGGCGGTTCGGGCGCAGAAAATCTGTGAACGCGATCACCATGGGCCGGTAGCCGAGATCTATGAGAGGCAGGCGTGATGACTGGCTATCACACCCGCTGGGTGCGGCCTGAACCCTCGGCTGAGGATCCCGAACGGATCATGATTCGAGAGGCGCTGGCCTTCGGCAAGGCACTGTACGACCGGCGTAGCGCGCTGGGGCTGACCGTGACGGAACTGGCTGAGCGCGCGGGCATGAGCGAGGATGAGATCGAGTGCATCGAGGAGGGCGGGACCGCCCCGACGATCGCCTTGTTGCGGCATCTGGCCGAGGCACTGAACGCCGACGTACGTCTCACCTCCGGTCATGATCTGGGCTCGGTCTGGTTCGAGCCACACGCTGCTTGATCGATGGGCACCTGTCATTCGGTGTGCAAAAACCCGCGCGCTTGTCGAGGTGCCGTGGTGGTCACCACATCAGCACTGATGGCAGGACGCGCAAAGGGTGCGAGTTCTAAGTGACAGCGACCACAATCGGATCCGGAACACCGAGTCCGAGGAGAACTCGGCATGACCGATGACAAGGGCGCCGCCCGGTGGCGAATCATTGCCGATCTTCTGCGCTCAGACGTGGTGCAAGACCACTACCAGCCAGGACAGGCACTCCCCGGCGAAGCGTTCCTCGCCAACGAGTACGCCACCTCGCGCCCGACGATTCGCAAAGCCATCGCCCAGCTCGTCGGGTGAGGGCTGCTCACCGTCGCCCATGGCCGGGGCACCTTCGTTCGCCCCACCCCGGATCGGCGCCTCATCCTCCTGGGCGACTCAGCGCGCGAAGACCTGCTCAGTCCTACATACGGCCCCGTCAAGCAGAAATGGGAACACGCCACCGTCGCCAGCGAGGCCGAACGCACCGCAGGCCGCGTCACTCCCAACTCGGCGCTGTTCATGACCATTGAGGGCAGCAAGGCCGACGTCCTGGGGGTGCGCCGAGGCCGTATGGGCGTCTACCGCTACGCCTACTGGCAGTACACGAAGACCCGCGCCCGCATCTACCTGTGCTCCTACCTCCTGGCCGACCAGGTCGCCACGATCACTGGCGAAGGCAGAGGTATGGAGATCGACTCTGAGATCGAACCCGAAGACATTACGCCACAGGATGAGGCACGAGTTCCGCACCTCCGGCACCAGTTGGCCGCCGCCGAGGCATTAGGAGTTGATACGTCCGTGTTGTGGCCAGAAGCTATCCGTAACACCGTGAAGACCGGCCCGGATCGAGAGGTTCTGACCGTTTATCCTTATCGGTCGGCTTGCCTCAAGTCGATCTGGCGCAACCTGATCACCTCGGCCCGCAACGAAATCGTCTTCGCCGGGTACACCAACTATTTCCTGTGGCTGGAGCACCCCAACCTCGCCAAGGTCCTCAAGCGCAAGGCCGAGCAGGGATGCAAGATCCGGTTCCTGATCGGGGACCCGGACAGCGAGGTCACCCGCCGCCGGGAGGAGGTGGAGAACGTTCCCCTGACGGTCTCCACCCGCATCCGGATCACCCTCTCGGAGATCGAGCAGGTTCGGAACGTGCCCGGCATCGAGGCGAGGTTCGGAGACGAGCACATCGCGATGAGCGTCTTCCGCTTCGACTCTGAGATGCTGGTGACCCCGTACCTGGCCAAGCTCGTCGGTCACGACTCGCCGATGATGCACTTGCGCCGCTACCAGGACGACGGGCTGTTCGACCGGTTTGGCTATCACGCCTCCGAGCTGTGGAGCAACGGCCGGGACGTCTGGGCGGAGGAGCCGCGCAAGCCTGCGGAGAGCGCCAGTTCTGGGTGACCAACTGGGTGACAAAGACCCCGGACGGGGGCGGACAACGGTGGACGGTTGTGGACCGTACGCCCAGGTCAGCGCCGGTATCGGCCCTGGTCGCGCCCCCGCTCGGATCGCCTTACAAGCGAGATGTCACTGGTTCGAACCCAGTAGTGCCCACCAGGCGAAACGTCGCTTCTCCCACCTTGGGTGCGGGACGAGAGCGACTACTGGGTGACTAATTCCTGAAGGCTTCATCTAACGTCTCCGCGACTGTAGGTGCACCGGGCGGATCTACTCGCGATACGCAGTTTCCGTGATGACCGCGTTGTGATGATCGACGAGGCGCGAGGTGTTCTCGACGGGGGTGCTAGGCCGTGTCTTCAAAGGTCATAACCAGAGCAGTAGCGATGCGAGGGTGACTACGGCGGTGTAGGACGTGGCGGTCTTGTCGTAGCGGGTGGC